>DATAHG010000714.1:0-6324 GCA_036263295.1 Thermoanaerobaculia bacterium
GCCGCCCGCCCGCTCGACATGGTGAACGGCCCGCTGTTCACCGCCAGCCTGCTGCGCGCCGGAGCGGAGGTCCACGTCCTCCTCGTCGTCATGCACCACTCGGTGAGCGACGGCTGGTCGTTCGAAGTCTTCCACCGCGAGCTGGCCGCCCTCTACCAGGCGTTCCGCCGCGGCCTCCCCTCGCCGCTGCCCGAGCTGCCCGTGCAGTTCGCCGAGGTGGCGGTCTGGCAACGCCGCGCCGCGGACGCCGGGCTGCTCGAAGCCCAGCTCGCCTGGTGGCGAGAGCGCCTCGCCGGCCGCCCGGCCGCTCCCGACCTGCCCTACGACCGGCCCCGCGACGGCCAGCCGGGCGACCGCGCCGTCGCCTCCCACCGGGTGCTCGACCGCGAGCTGACGCGGGACCTGCGGGCCGCCGCCCGCGCCGCCGGCTGCTCCCTCGGCATGGTCCTCCTCGCCGGTCTCGACGCCCTGCTCCACCGCTACACCGGCAGCGCCGACCTCTGCGTGGACGGCGTCTTCGCGGGGCGCAACCGGCCGGAGCTCTCCGGCCTGATCGCCTTCCTGATGAACACCGTCCCCCTGCGCTGCGACCTCTCCGGCGATCCCACCTTCCGCGACCTGATGGCCCGGGCGCGCGAGTCCATGCTCGGGGCGTACGCCCACCAGGACGTGCCGTTCCCGTTCGTGCTGCGCGACCTTTTCGCGGACCAGCCCCTCAGCCGCACCCTGATATCCAGAGTGGTGCTCAACCTGCTGAGCTTCTCGGGCGCCCTGCCGGGAGGGGAAGTCCAGCTCCCGGACCTCTCCCTCGAAGCCTTCACCCTGGTCGAAGAGCACGCCAAGTACGACCTGATGTTCATCTTCCGGGAAGGAAGCGAGCAGGTGACCTTCAAGCTGATCGGCGCGGCCGACCTTTTCGACCGCGCCACCGTGACCGATATCCAGCGGGACTTCGAGGACCTGCTCCGGCAGGCCGTCGCCGATCCCGATACCCGGCTCTCCCGTCTCCTGCCCGCGCCGCGGCAGAAGGGAGAGGAGGCCGGGACGAATTGACTGAATCTGAGGCCTAAACTAATGTTTCAGAAAGAAAAAATGGACCCGGAGGTAGCTCGATGAACGGCCTGACCAACGATCTGCGGTACGCCTGGCGCGGGCTCCTCAAGAACCCGATCCTCAGCCTGGCGGTCGTGCTCTCCCTGGCGTTGGGAATCGGCGCCAACACCACGATCTTCACCATCGTGAACGCCGTCTTCCTGCGGCCGCTGCCCTTCGAAAAACCGGCCGAGCTGGTGGGCGTCTTCGCCACCGACCGTCACTTCGACCGGCTGCTGCCGCACTCCTACCTGAACTATCGCGACCTGAGCTCGCGCAACAAGACCTTCGCAGGGATCGCCGCCGAGTGGCGCATCCCGCTCACCCTGACGATCGACGGCAAGCAACAGCTCGTCTTCGCCCAACTCGTCTCCGGCAACTACTTCGACGTGCTCGGCATCAAACCCCTCCTCGGCCGCGGCTTCAAGCCGGAGGAGGACGAGACCCCCGGCAAGGCGCCGGTCGTGGTCCTGAGCCACAAGTTCTGGACCAACCGCTTCAAGGCCGATCCCAAGATCGTCGGCAAGGATCTGATCGTCAACGGCATCCCCTACAAAGTGGTGGGCGTCGCCCCGGCCAACTTCAACGGCATCCGGCAGTTCGGCGCCCCCTCGCTGTGGGTGCCGACGATGATGCACGAGCAGGTGCTCTCCGGCACCGCGGCCGGCGGCCTCGACGCCTTCTTCAACCGCCACGAAAACCTGATGAACGTGGTCGGCCGCCTGAAGCCCGGCGTCAGCCAGGCGGCCGCCGAAGCCGACCTCAAGGAGATCTCCCAGAAGCTCGAAAAGGAGTACGTCCGCGAGAACGTCGACCGCAGCGTCGAGCTGCTGCCGATCAGCGAATCCACCCTCGATCCCAACCGCCGCGGCAGCATGATCCTGATCGGCGTGCTGCTCTTCGGCGTGGTCAGCCTGGTGCTGTTCATCGCCTGCGCCAACATCGCCAACCTGCTGCTGGCCCGCGCCACCTCGCGGCAGCGCGAAATCGCCATCCGCCTGGCGATGGGGGCGAGCCGCAACCGGCTGCTGCGCCAGCTCCTGATCGAGAGCACCCTGCTCGCCCTGCTCGGCGGCCTCGTGGGCCTCGCCGTCGCCTCCTGGGGCAAGAGCAAGCTCTGGGCGCTCAGCTCGCCCTTCCTGCCGTTCTCGCTCGACCTCAAGCTCGACATGAAGGTGCTGCTGTTCACCCTCGGCCTCTCGGTGCTCACCGGCCTGCTGTTCGGCTTGGCGCCGGCCATCCAGGCGTCGCGGCCCAGCCTGGTGCCCGGCCTCAAGGAGCAGGAGGGTGGCGCCCAGCGTTTCAACCGGCGCTTCGGCGTGGGCAGCGTCCTGGTCATCGCCCAGGTCGCCCTCTGCCTGGTCTCCCTGATCCTCTCCGGCCTCTTCCTGCGCAGCCTGAACCAGATGCAGCGCACCGACCCGGGTTTCGAGACCGAGCACATGGCGCTGATCTCCTTCAGCGACCTGGCCGGCCAGGGCTACACCCCGGAGCAGACCGCGAAGTTCTACAAGGATGTGGTCGAAAAGGTTTCGAAAGTGCCGGGCGTCGAGTCCGCCGCCATGTCGGAATTCATGCCGCTGGTCGACGGCGGCGCCATCCGCTACATCTTCCTCAACGGCCAGCACCAGTACCAGGGCGGCTACGGCGTGCCGGTGCTGAGCGCGGTGGTCGGCGCGGGCTACTTCAAGACGATGGGCATCCCGGTCGTGAGCGGCCGGGAATTCGATCAGAACGACTACATGAAATTCGAGGGCGAGGGCAAGGAAGTCACCGTCGACGGCAAGCCGCTGGTGCTGATCAACGAGGCCATGGCGAAGAAGTACTGGCCCGGCAAGAACCCGATCGGCCAGAAGCTGCAGGCCTTCGGCGTGCCCCCCTACTTCGAGGTGCTGGGCGTCGTGAAAGATTCGAAGTACGTCTCGCTCGGCGAGGAGCCGCGCCCCTATATCTACTTCTCGCTCACCCAGCACACCCGCCCGGTGATGTCGATGTTCATCCGCACGGGCGACGACCCGGCGGCGGCGCTCGAAGGCGCGCGCAAGGCGGTGCTGGAGCTCGATCCGAAGATGCCGCTGCTCAACGTCGCGGTGTATAACGAGGTCATGGAGCAGGCTCTCCTGATGCCCCGCCTCGGCGCCGGCCTGCTGGCCCTCTTCGGCGTCCTGGCGCTCGCCCTGGCGATGATCGGCACCTTCGGCGTCATGGCCTACCTGATGAGCCAGCGGCGCTATGAGATCGGCATCCGCATGGCCCTCGGCGCCGATCGCACCGACGTGCTCAAGCTCGTCCTCGGACAGGGCATGAAGATCGTCGCGATCGGCATCGTCCTGGGCCTGATCCTGTCCTACGCGACCACCCACGCGTTCTCCGGCTTCCTGATCGGCGTGAGCGCGATCGATCCGGTCTCGTTCTGGGGCTCCGCCCTGGTGCTGCTCGCGGTCGCGTTCCTCGCGGTCTATCTCTCGACGCGCCGGGCGACCGGCGTCGATCCCATGGTGGCGCTACGCTACGACTGATAAAGGAGGAGCATCCTTGAGACGACACCATCCGCTCCGGGCCCTGGGCGTCCTGCTGCTGCTGGGCGCGGCCTGGGGCTGCGGCGGCCCGGCGAGGAATGAGGATTCCGCGGCGAAGAAAGAGGCTGCGGTCTCCAGCGACTCGCCGCTCTGGGCGGTCGAAACAGTGGAGAAGGGGGGAGACACCGGTCTCTACTCGTCGCTCGCGTTGGACGCCGCGGGCAACCCCCACATCGCCTATTTCGACCAGATGAACACCAAAGTGAAGCATGCCTGGCGCGAAGGCGGCGCCTGGCGCTTCGAAGAGATCGACAAGAAGGGCGGCGCGCTCGCCATGGCGCTCGACGGCCAGGGCAAGCCGATGATCACCTACACCCGGATGGCCCCGGGCGAGATGAGCTTCGCCCGCTTCGACGGCGCCGCCAACAAATACCAGCTCGAAAAAGTGGACGAAACCGGCTTCCCGACCTACTCGTCGATCCGCGACGGGGCGGGGCGCCTGCACGTCGCCTACCGCGACTACACCGGCACCTGCGCCAACATCCTCAAGCACGCGATCTACGACGGCAAGTGGAAGATCGAGAAAGTCGATCCGGACAGTTGCAGCGGCCAGGCCGTGTCGATCGCGCTGTCGGCGAGCGGCGAGCCGCGCATCAGCTACAACCGCGACTATCCGGACGCCGACCTCTACTTCGCCCACCACGACGGCGGCTCCTGGCATCTCGAGAAAGTGGATACCCAGGGCAACGTCGGCCGCTACAGCGCACTCGGCCTCGACGGCCAGGGACTGGCGCACATCGCCTACTACGCCGACGGCCAGCTAAAGTACGCTTCACAGGACGGCCAGGGCGGCTGGAAATTCGAGATCATCGATCCCCAGAAGGACGTGGGCTTCTACACCTCCATGAAAATGGGGGCGGACGGCGTCCCCCACATCGGCTACTGGGACGTCACCCACGGCGACCTCAAATACGCCACCTTCCGCGACGGCGCCTGGAAGGTCGAGACCATTGACAGCAAGGGCAAGGTCGGCCTCTACACCTCGCTCGTCCTCGACGCCGCCGGCCGGCCGCAGATCAGCTACTACGACAGCACCACCCGCAGCCTGAAGCTCGCCCACCGCAAAGAGTAAGAACCGGCCCCACGAGCCGAGAGATTACAACCCAGGGCTTCGGCCGAAGGCCGATGCCCTGGGTGCACTTGGACATGCTCGGTACTCCTCGATATTTTCGTCGGCAGCCCTCTTGAAAGAGGCTCCTCCCAAACAACTACCCAAAACCAGATCGCCGTCGCGCATCGCCACCGGCTACGACCACATCACCTCCGGGATCAGCCGCCGCGATGACACACGCTGACCCCAAAAGAAATCAGGCCTCAGTTTCGCGGATCAGGATGCGCTCCCGCTTTTCTGGTGTAGCACCATCTCCAGAGATACGCTCTGCGCCGATCTTTATTACTGTCGCTCCAAGTCAGGTGGAGTTTCAGGGTAATGAACTAGTCCGGCTTCCGGAGAGTCCAAGAGAATGCCCTTGCCGAGATAAGCCCACTGTGCGGCTGGGTACCGTTCCGAATATTCGTCGGTGTCGAACGAGCAAACGACTTCCCCGGAGATGCCGTCGCTGGATCTTAGTCTATCGCCAACCCTTACAGCTTGTCCGTCTTTGTAAAGCATGATGTCATCGCAAGAATGGCTGTATCGGAATCCACCCGGGTAAAGGTGGTGGGGGAATTGTGCCCAATTTTTGCCAAAAGCACTGGCAATTGAAGGGGTTTTGGTTCGCTTTGTAGAGGTTGAGGTGGTCCCCTGCTATTCCATGTTGTATCTTTTCAGCCGGAAGCCGATCATATCGATAGCCAACTGTTCCGACAGGCACGATCGTTCCGTCAGCTAGCTTGCAAGGAGGGCAACCTTCGTCGTCGTCGGTACATTCCTTACATGCCTGGCTCCCAAGATAGTAGCCGGCCAAACCTCCGAGAGTAGCTCCCCCTGCGAAGCCCACCACCGCGCCCCCGGCACCGAAAGACGCTGAGCCACCTGGCCCACCTAGAGCGCCAACGATCAATCCACCTTCACCAATGAGCTTCGCGCCTGCGATTCCTCCTACTAGAGAGCCGGAAAGTGTGTATTCCAGGATACAAATAGACTTCTTTGAGGAGCTTAGACCGGTTGGGTCAATAAAAAGAAGCGAATTGCTCCGGCCGTATACATAAAAATTTTCATATCCCGGTTGACTGCGATCCCCTGGCAGGAGCGGGTCGGCAGTCATATATCGGTTTGTTTCAGCGCCAAGCCAGCGATATAGGTTGTATCTCATGGCCGGTAGCGGCGGCCCAAGTTCCCAAACCCGGTCCTCCCACTGCCCCGGAAACCGCAGAAACACCCCCGCCCCTCCCGCCCCGCTCCAATCCTTCCCGAAGGGCTCGAACCCGCCTTGCCAGACGATGCTTCCGCTGGGGTCTGTGGCCAGGATCGGGGTGCCGAGGTGGTCGGTGGTGAGGTAGAGGGTGCGCTGGGTGAAGCCGCCGTTCTGATCGATGGTGGCGATGGGGCGGTCTCCGAAGTAGAGGGTGGAGACCGGGCCGCGGGTGAAGAAGGAAGACGGGGCCGTGGCGGCGGTCAGGGGCGGCTCGGTCAGGCTGGATCCTTCGAAGGTCTGGAAGATCGAGAGGTCCCGCTTCCAGTGGTAGAGGCGGCCTTCGGAGCTGTAGGTCG
>DATAHG010000715.1:0-8013 GCA_036263295.1 Thermoanaerobaculia bacterium
CGGGCGGGAGCGGTGGACCTCGGCTGCTGGGAAGTGCTGAGGCCGGCGCGCGGCTCGGCCGAGTTGGCGGCGGCCGGGCAGAAGTCGCGCGAGGCGATGCGCGGGCTGCTGCGCAATGTGGATCTGGCCGTCATGCTGCCGGGAGCCTCGCCGGACGACGCCGAGTATGCCGCCATGCAGGACCTCTTGAACGAGGGGCATGGCCGGACCATCCACTTCCACTGGCGCGGCGGCGGCGCGCCGAGCGCCGTGGAGATCCCTGGCCATCCGCTCCCGGCGGATTCCGAGATCGACGCCTTCTACCAGAAAGCCCTTCTCGGCACGGACTATGCCGCTCTCGGGGAGTCGCAACGCCGCTTCGAGGCAGCCTTGCGCGGCGGCGAGGTCCGGGTGACCACCCCGGCCGGCACGGACCTGCGCTTCCGCATCGGCGACCGACCGGTCAACCGGCAGGACGGCGACGCCTCGGCGGCGCGGGCGGCGGCAGGGCGGATCCTGATCGATCGCGAGATCGAGCTGCCGGCCGGAGTGATCCGCGTCGCGCCCCTGGAGGAGAGCGTCGAGGGCACAATCGCCTTCCCGCCCGCCGATTGGGGTGGTCCGGACGGCGGCGGCAAGGCCGAGGGACTCAAGCTTCGCTTCTTCCACGGCAAGGTGGTGGAGGTCTCCGCCGCCCAGGGCAAGGAGGCCGTGGAGTCCGAGCTGGCGCAGGGGGGCGACGCCGCCCGGTCGTTCCGCGAATTCGCCCTGGGGCTCAACCCCGCGCTGGCGATCCCGGACGAGCGCCCGTGGATCCCCTACTACGGTTATGGCGCCGGAGTGGTCCGCCTCTCGCTCGGCGACAACAGCGAGCTGGGCGGGAAGGTCAAAGGGGATTACGTGCGCTGGAACTTCTTCCCCGACGCCACGGTGACGGTCGGCGGGGAGGTTTGGGTGCGGGACGGCAAGCTGGTGCGGCGGTAGCCGGCGCCTCTACTTCAAGGCGACGTACACCTTGACCCCGTGCCCTTCCAGGGTCACCTGTTTGACGTCCATCCCGACCACCTTGAACCCGCCGATGGACTCGCCCGGGGCCACGACGCGGTCGCTGAACAGGGCGACCGGGTTTTCCGAGAAGGCGATCCCGTTCAGCTTGAGGCTCCCGCCGCCGGGCACCGGGACCTCCCGCACGTAGGTCTTGCCGTCTTCGAGGCCGGCGGCCGCAGCCGCGGCCGCTTCCGGATCGGGTGCCGGGGCGGCCGGCTGAGGAGTGGGGTCCAGGACGACAGGGGCTGCCGGCGTGGGCGCGGGGGTCTCCACCGGGGCCGGACGGGCGGGGGCGGGCTGGACCGGCGCGGGGGCCGGCTCGACCGGGCGGACGGGAGGAGCCGGCGGCGGGGTCTCCTGGATGGGAGCCGCCTCTTCGCGGGTCACCGGCGCCTCTTCCTCGATGATCTGCGGAGGGGGTTCCGTCGCGGGCGCCGGGACCGGCGCCCTTTCCGCGGTCTGCGCGATCTCCGCGGCTGGGGCGGCGGCCGGAGCGGGCTGAGGAGGGGCCATCCGTCCCGAGAGCCACCAGACCGCGCCCGCGGTGCCGAGACCAGCCGCCAGGCAGCCGGCCAGAACCCCGATGAGCAGAGCCGAACGGGTCTGGCTGCGCGGCGGGGTGGTAGGACCGGCCATCCAGGGGTAGGCCGAGCCCTGCTTGAGAGCTTCCTGCCGCGCTGCCTCCTGGCGCGCCTTCTTGAGGGCCTCGGTGATGAGGCTCATACGATCAGGCTCATACGAACTCCCCTTCCAGCTCCCGGATCGCCCGCCGCACGTGCGACAGCTTCAGGGAGTCCTCGCCGGTCACGAAGCCGCAGAGCAGGGTCTTGTCACAGACCGCGTTGATCAGGCGCGGCACGCCGCCGGAATAGCGGTGGATGCGACGGACCGCCCAGCGGCTGAGCTCCGGCCGGCCGTTCGCCCCGGCCACGTGGAGCCGGTGGCGGATGTAGGCTTCGGTCTCCTCCCGGGACAGCGGCGTCAGATGGTAGCGCACCGTGATGCGCTGCCGCAGTTGGCGCAAACGCCGGTCGTTCAGGCGGTCCCGCAGCTCCGGCTGGCCGATCAGGACGATCTGCAGGAGCTTGCGCTGGTCGGTCTCCAGGTTCGAAAGGAGCCGGATCTGCTCCAGCAGATCGAAGTCGAGGTCCTGCGCCTCGTCGATCAGCAGGACCACGTCGTTACCCTGGGCGAGCTGCTCCAATAGAAAGCGGTTGAGGACCGCCAGGCACTCCACCCGGTCGGCGCGGCCGGTCCCATCGACCGGAGCCTCCAGGCCGAGCTCGGCGAGGATGGCGCGCAGGAGCTGGTCGCTGCTCATGCACGGGTTGAGGATCAAGGCGGTGCGGAAGGTCGGGCCCAGCTCGTCGAGCACCGCGCGGCACAGGGTGGTCTTGCCGGCGCCGACCTCGCCGGTGATCTGGATGAACCCCTTGCGCTCCTGAATCCCGAAGAGGATGTGCTGGAACGCCTCCCGGTGCCGGTCGCTGTAGAACAGGAAGCGCGGATCCGGGGTGAGGTTGAAGGGCTGTTGCTCCAGCCCATAGAAGTCGTTGTACATCAGCCTCCCGTGGCGGCGTTCTTGGTCAGCCCCCGAAGGTACTCGGCCACGGACTTCTCCTCGCGCTGCTGCAGCCGGCGGCAGTCCCGCACCAGATCGGCGATCCGGGCGAGCTGCTCCGTCGTGCCCGGAACCTGCTTGCCGGGCTGCGAGAAGAACTTGCGGGCGCGCTCCAGGCGCTCTTCCGAGCAGCCGGTCGCGATCATGGGGAGGAACGGCAGCGAGACCGGCGGCACCTTGGCCGCGATCTGCGGGTAGCTCGCCTCCATCCAGGCCAGCACCCGGTCGGCGCTCTCGGTGCCCTTGGCCTGGCGCACGCCGTTGGCGAGGATGAGCACCTCGTTCGGACGCAGGGGGCCGGCCAGGGCATACCGCAAGGCCTCGTCCTGGATCGCCGGATCCCGGAAACGGCCGAGGGCCTCCAGGTAGCGGGAGCGCTCCGCCGGGGTCTGCGCCCCTTCGAAGCGCTTGCGGTACTCGTCGAACAGGGCACGGTCGCCGTTGATCGCCGTCAGGTTCAGGGAGACGTCGATCATCGACGGATCGACCGCCTCCCCCGCCAGCGCGCGGCGGGCGAGCTCCCCGGCGTGGCGCTGGACCGACTCGTCCTGGCCCGGGCTGCCCAGCCAGTAGAACAGCAGGGGGCGGAGGATCGACACCGCCTCCTCCTCCCCCGCCTTGGCCTCCAGGCCGAAGCGGTCGCGCGCCGGTCCGAAGAGCTGCCGCGTATAGAGCGCGAAGGCGGGGTCCAGCTCGGGGGTCCAGAAGACGGCGCGCACCTTGTCGACCGCTCTCATCAGCGAGGTGATCACCTCGGGCTCGGGGTCGGCGCTGAACTCCTTGAGGACCTTGAGGTAGGTGTCGCCCCGCACCTCCCCGGCGTCGAGCAGGGCGGAGAGGTTGCCCACCAGGCCGATCCGCTCGCGGGTGTCGAGATCCCGCGTCGCCCGGCGGGCCATCTCCAACAGCATGGGCTCCGGGATGGACCAGCGGTAATACCCCTGGGCCTCGGCATCGGGCAGCACCCAGGCGATCGAGCTCAGACCGTCTACGCTGACGGTCTGCGACGGCTGCTGGAGCAGCACCGCGGTGGAGCGCGTGTCATGGCCGTCCGAGGCGTCGATCCGCACCGGGATCTGCCAGGTCCGCGGATCGGCCTTCACGCCGGCGCTCAGGAAGCGCTGCTGCGTCAGGCGCAGGCGGTTGCCGGAGAGCACCTCGACCCGGACCAGCGGCAGGCCGGACTGCTCCAGGAAGGTCGCCATCGGGGTGCCCACGTCCTTGCCGGAAGCCTGGGAGAGCGCCCGCCAGAGGTCGGCGGACGTCGCGCTGCCGTGCTCGTGCTCCTTGAGATAGGCGTTCACCCCCTTGCGGAAGGTCTCGGGCCCGAGCCAGGCCTCGAACATGCCGAGCACGGCCTTGCCCTTGTCGTAGGCCAGATCGACCCCCTGGAGGACGTTCTCGGAGCTTTCGACGGGGGTGCGGATCGGCCGCGTCGAGGGCCGGGCGTCGAGCGCCATGATCGACTGGATGTCCATCAGCTCCTGCTGGCCGTGGCGCAGCTCCGGATAGACCTGGTCGGTGACCTTGTCCCCCATCCAGTCGGCGAACGATTCGTTGAGCCAGAGGTCGTCCCACCAGGCCAGGGTGACCAGGTCGCCGAACCACATATGGGCCAGCTCGTGGGCGGTCACCAGGGCCAGGTAGCGCCGCTCCAGGGAGGTGGCGGCGGCGGGATCGACCAGCAGGATGTTGTCGGCGAAGGTGATGGCGCCGGGGTTCTCCATGGCGCCCGGCCAGAACTCCGGGACCGCGATCAGATCGAGCTTCTCATAGGGGTAGGGGCGGCCGAAGTACTTCTCCAGCGGGGCGAGGAGGCGCGGCGTCATCTCGGCGGCCGGGCCGGCAAGGCGGCTCTGGCCGCGCACGGTGACGATCCGGCCCGGCACCCCGAGGCCCTGGATCGGCGTGAATTCGAGCGGCCCGGTGGCGATGGCGAGCAGGTAGGACGGCAGAGGGGGCGTCTTCTTGAAGACGGTAGTCTTCCAGCCGTCCCGGGCGCTCTCGCTCTCGACCGGGGTGTTGGTGACTACCTGGTGGGCGGCGGGCGCCTCGATGGTGATCTGGTAGGGGATCTTGAAGCCCGGCTCGTCCCAGCAGGGGAAAGCCTGGCGCGCTTCGTCGGCCTCGAACTGGCTGAAGATGTAGCTGTCATCCCCCTGCTGGACGCGATAGAGGCTGACCGCCTGGGTGTTGAACGGCTGGGTGAAGTCCACCTCCAGCCGGTAGGGTTTGCCGGAGACCAGGGGCTCGGCGGCCTGGACGGTGACGACGCCCCGGTCGCCGACCTGGTGCTGGACGGGGACCTCGCGGTCCCCCTGGAAGAGGGCCAGCCGGGTGAGCTTCTGCCCTTCGGCATGGAAGCGGAAGGACCTGGCCGAAGCTCCATTCCCGGAGGGGACCTGGAGATCGACCCGCACCGACCCGCTGTAGTCGGTCTGGCCCGCGTCGAGCTTCAGGCGGACCGCCTCGAAGGTCGGCACCACGGCGTTGCCGAGGCGGACCTCGGAGGCGGGCGCGGACCGGACGGCCGCCAGCAGGGCGGCGAAGGCAAGGATGGCGACAGCGGATCGGCGGAGCTTCGGCATGGTTCTCCTCTCTTATACGGAACGGACGGTCGGAACCGCCGCTACCAGACGCGGCAGCGGTTCTCCGTCGGCTTCACCATGGCGTCTCCGGGCTTGCACTGGAACGCCTGCGCGAACTCGGGCATGTTGACCATGACGCCGTTGGCGCGGTAGCGGCCGGGCGCGTGGGGATTGGTCAGGGCGAGGCGGCGGGCCCCTTCGGGCGTCGCGTTTTCGCACCAGATCTGGCTCCAGGCCAGGAAGAGCCGCTGCTCGGGGGTGAAGCCGTCGATTTTTTCGACCGTCTTCCCCTTCAGGCGGTCCTGCAGGGCCATGTAGGCGATCCGCACGCCGCCGGAGTCGGCGGTGTTCTCCCCCAGGGTGAGCTTGCCGTTGACCTTGGTGTCGCCGACCGCGGTGTAGCCCGAGTACTGGTTCTCGATGCAGGAAACCCGCTGGTCGAACGCCTTGCCGTCCGCCGGGGTCCACCAGTCGCGCAGGTTGCCGTCGGCGTCGAACTGGCGCCCTTCGTCGTCGAAGCCGTGGGTCAGCTCGTGGCCGATGACGGCGCCGATCGCCCCGAAGTTGACGGCGTCGTCCTGCCGGACGTCGAAGAACGGCGGCTGCAGGATGCCGGCCGGGAAGTTGATGTCGTTCGCCGAGGCGAGATAGTAGGCATTGACCGTGGGGGGGGTGATGAGCCACTCGCTGTTGTCGGTCGGCTTGCCGATCTTGGCGAGCTGGCGCCGCAGCTCATAGGCCGCGCCGCGCTGCACGTTGGCGAGGGCTTCGCCGCGCTCGATCCGGTAGGTGCTGTAGTCGCGCCACTTCTCCGGGAAGCCGATCTTGGTGTTGATCTTGCCGAGCTTGACCAGGGCCTGCTTCTTGGTCTCGGCGCTCATCCAGTCGAGATTCTTGATGTCCTGGTCGAGCGATTTGAGGATGGCCTGGACCAGCGTCGCCATGCGCTGGCGGCTCTCCGGACCGAAGGCGACCTCGACGTACTTCTGGCCCAGAGCCTCGCCGAGATTTTGATCGGTGTACTGGATGCAACGTTTCCAGCGCGGCTGGATCTCCTGGATGCCGGAGAGCGTCGCGCCCTCGAAGGCGAAGGCCTCCTCGACAAACGGGCTGGGGAGCTGGTCCTGCACGCTGTGCACCAGGCGGATGCGGAAGTAGGCCTTCCAGTCCTCCAGTGGGGCGTTCTTGAGCTGCGCCTCGACCGCCTTGAAGAAGTCCGGCGTCACGACGTTGAGCTCCTGAAGGGGCGGCGCGCCGACCTCCTTGAGATACTGCTGCCAGCGGAAGGTCGGCGTCAGCGCCTGGAGGTCCGCGAGCTTCAGCAGGTTGTAGACCTTTTCGGGGTCGCGCTCCTCGGCCGGGGTGAGGGAGGCCTTGGCGAGCCCGGTTTCGAGCTGGAAGACCGCCTTGGCCTCGGCCGTGGCCTTGTCGGCCGGATCGCCCAGGAGCTCGAAGAACTTCTGCAGGTGGGCGAGGTACTTCGCCCGGATCTCGGCCGACCGCGCGTCTTCCTTGAAGTAGTAGTCGCGGCTCGGCAGCCCCAGCCCGCCCTGCGCGGCCAGCGCGATCGTACGGCGCGAGTTCTTGGCGTCCGGCTTCGAGCCGAAGTCGAACGGCCCCCCCACCCCGAGGGTGTGGAGGTGGGCCACCAGGCTGGTGAGGCCGGCCCGGTCCTTGAGCTGGGCGATGCGGTCCAGGTCGTCCTTCAAGGGCGCGATGCCATGGGCGTCAATGGCCTTCACGTCCATGCACGAGGCATAGAAGTCGCCGATCTTCTGCTCGATCGGGGAGCGGCCGGGGCTCTGGACCGCCGCTTTCTCCAGGATGCCCTGCTGGAGGACCAGATTGTTCAGATACAGCTCGTCGAAGGGGGACCAGGTGGACTGGTCGCTCGGGACCGGGTTGTTCTTGATCCAGGTGCCGCAGGCGAACTGGTAGAAGTCCTGGCACGGATCGGCGTCGCGGTCCAGGTAGGCCGGGTTGAAGGCGGCCAGGTTCTTGGGGGCGGGGGGCTGCTCCTCGGCGCCCCGGACCGGCGCCGCGACCGCGGCCGCCGCCAGGACAAGGGCGAAAACGTTCTTCATGGGGTGCATGGGTGACCTCATCGTGTCGGGTGGATCGAACGGCCGGGCCGCGCTCCGCGGCCCGATTCCGGGCCGACGGCGCAGCGTAGTTTACGCCGATCTGGCGATGAGGTTGCCGGGCGGGCTCTCGGCGCGGCTCAGTGGGCCTTGCGCCGCTCCTCGAAACGGCGGATCCGCTCCAGGGTCGAGAAGCGGTCCGGGCGGCGCCGCGGACCCGCGGTCAGCGGATCGCGCCGGTGCAGGCGGATCGCCAGGCTGCCGGCCGGCAGATCGTGCGCGCGGCTGGGAGCTCCCGCTCCGGCCAGGCGGCTCAGGATCAGCTCGCGGATCATCTGGCAAGGGATCTTGCCGCAGGCCCCCGGCGCCGAGGGCTGCTCGGCCCGGCGCTTCTCGCGAGGTTGCATCTTCATACGGCCTCCTTTCCAGAGAACGCCTCGCGGGTCAGGCGATGACGGTACGAAAACATCTTTTCCAGCCGGGCCCGGACGATCGGCTCGCCGAGCCACCGACCGGGCGCCCCGAAGGGTAGGGCGTAGAGGATCCAGTCTTCCAGCAGGCAGGCGCTCTCCCCGTCCGGGACCATCCGGTGGCTGTGCTGCCAGAACGCGAAGGGCCCCCGAATCTGGGTGTCCCGAAAGCCGCGGCCGGGGACGCAGTCCGAGAGCCGCGAGGTCCAGTAGATCGGAACCGGACC
>DATAHG010000716.1:0-4048 GCA_036263295.1 Thermoanaerobaculia bacterium
GGCGACCTGATCGCCGCCACCCAGGGGCGCGGCTTCTGGGTGCTCGACGACCTCACGCCGCTGCGCGAGATGAACGCCGACGTGCGGGGCGAGAAGGCCCACCTGTTCCCGCCGCGGCCGGCCATCCGCTACGCCTACCTCAGCTCCGGCAACGACGGCGACGATGGACCGCCTCCGGCCGGCGCCGGCCAGAGCCCGCCGACCGGCGTGGTCTTCCACTATTTCCTCGACAAGGCGCCCGCCGCCGACAAGGCCGACCCGGAGGTCAAGCTGGAGATCCTGAGCGGGGACGGCAAGGACGGCAAGGTGCTCCGTACCTTCACCAACAAGCGGGAAGAGAAGAAGCCGGAGGCCGAGCCCGGCGAGGGGCTGGAAGCCGAGGAGGGGCGGCCGGTGCCGGAGCCCGAGACTCCGGAGAGCGAGCGGCTGCCGGCCGAGGCCGGCCTCAACCGCTTCGTGTGGGATATGACCGAGGAGGCCGGCACGCGCGTCCCCGGGCTCATCCTGTGGAGCGGCACGCCGATCGCCCCGCGCGCCGTGCCGGGGACCTACACCGCCCGGCTGACCGCCGGCGGAGTCACCCGCACGGTGCCTTTCGAGATCCGCAAGGATCCCCTCTCCGCCGCCACCCTGGACGACCTGCGGGCCCAGCACCAGTTCCTGGTCGAGACGCAGGCCAAGCTCAACCAGACCCAAGACGCCATCCGCCGCATCCGCGAGGCCCGCACGCAGATCGCCGATCTGCGCAAGCGCCTGCCGGAGGGCAAGGACGGCGATGCCGTGCGCGACGCCGCGAAGGCGCTCGGCCAGAAGCTCACGGCGGTCGAGCAGGCCCTCTACCAGACGAAGAACCGCAGCCCGCAGGACCCCCTGAACTTCCCCATCCGCCTGAACGACAAGCTCAACGGCGTCGCGCAGTCGGCCGCCATGGGGGACCGCCGCCCCACCCGCCAGCACATCGAGGTGCGCGACGCCCTGGTGGCCGCGATCGACGCCGAGCTGGCGAAGCTCGAGGCCGTGTGGACCACGGATCTGGCCGCTTTCAACGATCTTGCGCGCCAAAAAGGCGTCGCGGCGGTGATCCCCCCGCCCTCTCAGCTAAAATAGCCCGGATCGGAGGACCGGACGGACCGGTCCTCCCCACCCTGGCTCTCCAACCTGGACGCGAAGAGACGAGAGAAGGCCCACGAGATGACTGTAATCACGGACGAGAAGATCGACTACCAGCAAAGCGGATGGGACCTCTCCGAGCTGCTGCCGGAGCCGAGCGAGACCACCCTGTCGGGCCGCCTGGCCGAAATCGAGGAGCTCACCCGGAACCTGGAGGCGCGGCGCGCCGGCCTTCACCCCGACATGGATCCGGGCCTCTTCCTGGACACCCTCAAGCTCTACGAGACGCTGAGCGAGAAGACCAACGCCCTCTCCGGCTACGCCTCGCTCTGGTTCCACTCCGACACCCGGAGCCAGGAGGCGCTGACCTTCCGCAACAAGGTCCGCCAGGCCATCACCGGGATCTCGAACCGGACCCTCTTCTTCACCCTCTGGTGGCAGAGCCTGTCGGACGAGCAGGCCGCCCCCCTCCTGCCCGACCGCGCCCTCTATCCCGATTACCGGCACTACCTCGAAGACGTCCGCCGCCTGCGCCCCCACACCCTCGACGAGCGCTCCGAGCAGATCATCAACATCAAGGACAGCAACGGCATCACCGGCGTGATGACGATCTACTCGATGCTGACCAACCGCCTGGAGTTCGACCTGGAGGTGGACGGCGAGGTCCGCAAGCTCACCCGCGACGCCCTGATGGCCTACGTCTACTCGCCGCACGCCGACCTGCGCGCCGCGGCCTACGAGGAGATGTACCGGGTCTACCAGGAGGAGGCCAACGTCCTCGGCCAGATCTACACCCACCGGGTGCGCGACTGGTACGACGAGAACGTCGGCCTGCGCGGCTACAGCTCGCCGATCGCCATGCGCAACGTGGACAACGACATCCCGGACGAGGCGGTCGAGGTCCTGCTCGAGGTGGCGCGGCGCAACGCCCCGCTGTTCCAGCGCTACTTCCGGCTGAAGGCGGCCTCGCTCGGCATGGAGCGCCTGCGGCGCTACGACATCTACGCCCCGCTCGCCACCTCGGACCGCAGCATCCCCTACGGCGACGCGGTGCACACCGTGCTCGACACCTTCCGCGAGTTCCACCCGGACTTCGCGGCGCAGGCCGAGCGGGTGTTCAACGAGAGCCACATCGACAGCGAGATCCGCAAGGGCAAGCGGGCCGGCGCCTTCTGCTCGACCATCCTGCCGAGCCTCACCCCCTGGGTGCTGGTCAACTACACCGGCCGGGTGCGCGACGTGGCGACCCTCGCCCACGAGCTGGGCCACGCACTGCACAGCATGTTCGCCGAGCACCACTCGACCCTCACCCAGCACGCCTCGTTGCCGCTGTGCGAGACGGCCTCGGTGTTCGGCGAGATCCTGGTGACCGACCGCCTGCTGCGCGAGGAGCCCGACCTCCTCGCCCGCCGCGAGCTGCTGGCCGCGGCGATCGACGACGTCTACGCCACGGTGCTGCGCCAGACCTACTTCGTGCTGTTCGAGAAGGCCGCCCACCAGGCGATCCTCGAAGGGCGCTCGGTGGACGAGCTGTGCGACCTCTACTACGGCCTGCTGCAGGAGCAGTTCGGCGACAGCGTCGAGCTCACCGAGCAGTTCCGTTACGAGTGGCTGTCGATCCCGCACCTGTTCCAGACGCCGTTCTACTGCTACGCCTACAGCTTCGGCCAGCTCCTGGTGCTGGCGCTCTACCGTCGCTTCCAGGAGGAGGGCGAGGCGTTCAAGCCGGGCTATATCCGGCTCCTCGCCTACGGCGGCTCGGCGCGGCCGCAGGCCATCCTGTCCGAGGTGGGGATCGACATGACCGACCCCGCCTTCTGGCAGGGCGGCTTCGACGTGATCAGCCAGCGGATCGACGAGCTGGAGCAGATGGACCGCTAGGCAGGCCCGCCAGAGGCGGAGGCGGCGCGGGGCTCGCCGGGCTCTCTTCGAGGGCGACCCCGCGCAGCCGGCTCCCCGCCGGCAGGTAGATGTAGAACAGGTATTTGCCGCGGCGCGGGAGGTCGAGCCCCAGCCGCGCCCGGTCCCCCAGCTTGAGGAGCGCCAGCTCGCCGCCGGTCAGCCCCTCCACCCGCACCTCGCCCCCCGCCCTCCCCGGCCCCTGCGGCACGATCCGCCCGCGCAGGGCGAGCTGGTAGCGCCCCGGCTCCAGGCAGCGCTTGAACGCCGCCCACTGGCCGTCGACGTCGTAGCGGATCGCCCGCCCGGTCTCCGCCCGCATCGAGCTGTCCGGCACGAAGGCGCCGGCCACCGGCAGGGCGGCGGCGCGGCAGTCCGCCGGATCGGGGATGCGGTAGAGCCGCAGCGCCGGCCCCAGCCGGGTGGCGCTCGGCCGCCACTCCCGCACCAGCTCGAACGAGCGGAAGATCTCGGCGTAGCGCTCGGCCATCTCGCGCTGGTGGGCCTGGGCGAGCGTCTCGGGCTCCAGGAAGCGCACGTAGGAGGCGCTCGCCAGCAGCACATAGTCGAAGCGCCCGTCGCGCAGCTCGGCGAGCGGCACGCGGGCGGCGAAGCGCCGGTGGAGCACGGCGTACTCGTCCGGCGGCAGGTTCGGGGTGTAGGTCTCCTTGACGATCCCGGCGCCGCGCGGCACGTTGGCGCGGATCCACGCCGCCGCCAGCTCGCGGGTGCTGTCGCGCGCCAGGCCGGTCTCCTGCTCGGCGGTGCGAGTCGCCACCGGCCACAGGCAGACCAGCACCAGGCCGGTGGCCGCCGCCCGGAACAGCGGCCCCTCCTGCACCAGGACCGCCAGCCACGCCGCGATCCCCACCCCCACCAGCACGGCGAGGATCGGGATCGCCGGGTAGAGGTTGCGCCGCACCACCATGTTCATCGACGCGATCAGCGCCAGGTAGAGAACCGGAAAAGGCAGCAGCCAGAACAGCTTGACCCGGCGCTCCCGGGGCAGGGCCACCCAGCCGGTGACCCCGGCGATGAG
>DATAHG010000717.1:0-3455 GCA_036263295.1 Thermoanaerobaculia bacterium
AGGGCGGCGTTCTCCGCCGCCTCGCCGCCCGCCGCGTTGCGCATGGCGAACATCACCTGGAACAGAGGCTGGCGGTTGAGGGCGCGCTCGGGCCGCAGCTCCTGCACCAGCTTCTCGAACGGCAGGTCCTGGTGGGAGAAGGCCTCGACCGCGGTCCGGCGGACGCGCTCCAGCAGCTCCTCGAAACTGGGATCGCCCGCGGCGTCGCAGCGCAGCACCAGGCTGTTGACGAAGAGCCCGACCAGGGGCTCCAGCTCGCGGTGGTGGCGGCCGGCGACCGGGGTGCCGATCGCCAGGTCCTCCTCTCCCGACCAGCGGACGAGGAGGGCGGCGAAGCCGGCCAGCAGGGTCATGAACAGGGTGGCGCCGGCGCGGCGGCCGAGGGCCGCCACCCCCGCCGGCAGGGCGGCGGGCAGCACGAAGAAGACCCGCGTGCCGAGGGCGGACCCGGTGGCGGGGCGCGGGCGGTCGGCAGGCAGGTCGAGGGCCGGCGGGAGGCCGGCGAGGCGTTCGCGCCAGTAGCCCAGATGGCGTTCCAGGGCCTCACCGCGGAGCTGTTCCTGCTGCCAGACAGTGAAATCTACATACTCGATCGGCAAAGATGGCAGGGATCCCTGTGTTTGTTGATCCTTGCCGCTGGTAAGAGCTGCCAGATCCCGTCCGAGGACCCCCAGGGACCAGCCGTCCGACACGATGTGGTGGAGAGTGAGGACGAGGGTTTCCGTGCCGCCGGGGAAACGCACCAGGCGGGCGCGCAGGAGGGGCGCGCGGCCGAGGTCGAAGGGAGTGAGGTGCTCCTGGTCGGAGAGGCGAAACCATTCTTCTTCCAGGGCCTCCGCCGGGACCGCCAGCCCCGAGAGGTCGATCACCGCGAACGGGACCGCGATCCGGTCGGGCGGCAGGATGTCCTGGAAGGGGCGGCCGTCGCGCTCCACGAAGCGCGTCCGCAGGGCCTCGTGGCGCTCGCAGAGCCGCGCCAGGGCTTGTCGCAGCACGGTTTCCGGCACGGCACCCTCGTGGAAGGTGCGCAGCCATGGGAGGTGATACGCCGGGTCGCCGGGGCGCAGCCGGTCGAGGAACCAGAGGCGTTCCTGGGCGAAAGAGGCGGGGTAGGGACCGGCGCCGCGCGGGACCGGCAGGATGGTGCGGGCCGCTTCTCCCCCCTGACGTTTGAGGAGGAGGGCGAGGAGCTCCCGCTTTTTTGGATCGAGGGCGGCGACTGCCTGGCCGATGTCGTTCATGTTGGCAAGCCTGTTGCACAAGGTCGAAGGTACAAAGGAGGGAAGGCGCAATGCCAACCCCTCGCCGCTCCCAGGTTCCTGACGAAACAGGATCCGTTCCGCGGCAAGGAGATAATCATGACTCGCAAGTATCGTACGTTGACCCTCGCCGCCGCAGCCCTGACTCTTTCCCTGACCCTGGCGGGTTCCGCCAGCGCCGACAGCTTGCAGGTTTCGAAGGCGGTCGCCGAGGTTCCGCAGGTGAGTCTTCTGGCCGGCGCCTGGAATTGGTTGACCAGCTTCTGGTCGGGCTCGGAGACGCCGCTGCCCGGCGACCAGCCCCAGGGTACGGCGACGAGCTGCCCGCCGGAAGGCTGCAATCCCGATTCGGGCTGGGGCATCGATCCGAACGGCGGCCACTGATCTCTCCTTCGCTTAGATTGGCAGATGGATTGCATAATGAATTGTGCTTGAAGCGGGGACTCGAAGCAGGCTGAGAGTCCCCAGGGAAGCAAGCGAATAGGGAATCGCGGATAATTGCCCATCCGGGCTTTTGGCGGACCAGGTGATCTCGTGCTGAACAACCGCAAGATGTCAGACGACCTTTTTCCGTGGAGGAGCAGCGGGCCGCAGAGCCAGAGCTGGGGCCTCTGCGAGTCGCTGCTTGCGCGCAGCCGGGCTTGCCGCCACAACGATCCGGAGCAGATGCTGCTCCTGGCCGAACGGGCCGTCAGTATCGCCTCCGATCTGGACGCGATGGAGTACGGGCGCGAGCTGGTCGCCGACATGCGGGCGCGGGCCCTGGCCGAGCTGGCCAACGCCTACCGCGTCGCCGACGACCTCGAAGCCGCCGAGCGCGCCATGCGCCGCGCCGTCGAGTGGAGCGCGCAGGGGACGCAGGATCCCCTCCTCCTCGCCCGGATCATGGACCTCACCGCCTCGCTGCGCGGCGCCCAGCGCCGCTTCCCCGAAGCCCTCGGGTTGCTGCAGGCGGTCTATGCCCTCTATGAGCGCCACGGCGACCGCCACAATGCGGGCCGTGCCCTCATCTCCAAGGGCCTGTTCACCGGTTACAACAACGACCCCGAACGGGCGATCGGGCTGTTGAGCGCGGGGATCTCGATGCTCCAGCCGGCCGCCGACCCGAAGCTGGTCCTGTCGGCCATCCACAACCTCATCGGTTTCATGGCCGACTGCGGCCGCTTCCGCCAGGCGCAGCGCCTGCTGCGGCGCTGCCGCGAGGCCTATTTCGCCGCGGCCGACCGGTTGAGCCTGCTGCGCCTCTGCTGGCTGGAGGGGAGGATCGCCTTCGGTCTCGGCCATCTCCGCCGGGCCGAGAAGTCGCTGGTCCAGGCCCGCCAGCAGTTCGAGCAGGCCGGCCTGATCAACCAGGCGGCCCTGATCTCGCTCGACCTCGCGGCGGTCTGGCTGTCGCAGGGCAAGAGCGCCCACACCCGGCAGCTCATCGAGGAGATGATGACGGTGTTCCGCGCCCAGCGCATCGCGCGCGAGGTGCTCGCGGCCCTGATTCTCCTCAAGGAGTCGTTCGACAAGTCCCAGAGCAGCCCGGTCGAGCTGCTGCGCGCCATCTCCGGCTATCTCAAGCAGGTCGAGTCCCGGCCGCGCTCCTACCGCCGGTACCAGACGGCCTGATCCCCGGATCCCCTCAGGAAGTCGGCGGCACCTTCCGGTCCAGGATCGGACCGAAGGCGCCGCGCAAGGCGGATTCGACCCGCCGCTCCAGCTCGACGCTGTCGGGCTCCCCCTGCGGCAGGCTCTCCTCCACCGCCCGATAGCCCAGCCTCTCGAAACGGTCGAGCAGGTCGTCGACCAGACGGTCCTCGAGGTCGAGGGCGTTTTTCCACGCCTCGCGCCGGGAGAAGCGGTCGTGGCCGGTGTGAAGCTCTCCAAGCACGGCGACGACATGGTGGGCCTGGCAGGGCTCCTCCCGCCGCAGGAGGCGGCCGAGGGCCCCCGAGCTCCACCCCAGGCGCTGCTCGAGGTCCCCCTCGGAGATGCCGGAGCCACGGAAGGTGGTCTCCAGCACTTCGAGAAGCCAGTCGTTGTTGTCGTCAAACATCGTTCGTATTTTACCCCGGATCAGGCTCCGGGTTTGCGGGGCACCGTCGTTCCGGCGGCGGGCCGGGGGGCGGGGGTGACCGGCACCGCGAGGCTGCGGTGGCCGTTCTTGCCGACGCTGCGCACGGCGAAGAACTCGTTGTCGGTGCTCACCCC
>DATAHG010000718.1:0-1988 GCA_036263295.1 Thermoanaerobaculia bacterium
ATGGTCCAGAGCTTGCCGCGATAGCCCGTGGGGTGGATGCCGCGGGTGTAGGGGAACTCGCCCGGGATGCCGATGGCGCCGCGCGGGTCGATGTCGGCCACCTGCTCAGGGGTGACGAGGTGCGGCACCTCCATGCCGGAGACTGTGGTGAAGTCCTTCTTCCAGAACGGGTTCTGGGACTCGGACTTGGCGCGGGCGGCCTCCCAGCGCTGGCGCGCCTCGGCCATCGTCTCCACGGCATCTTCCTTATACGCCAAGGCGTCGCTCGCCTTCGACGGCGTCTCGCGGGTCTCCTGGGTCAGGAGACTCGGCTCTTGATCCTTGATGGCCATGACGGCTCCTTTCGGGCAGGGGCTGATCGATCCAGCGCAGTCCGGCGCAAGGCCGGCGCCGGGCGCTCAAAGTATAGTCGATGGGCTCGCGGACCCGGCAGGAAGGCACAACAGCGAATAAAGCCGCACCGATTCCGGTTAAACTCCTGGAACCTGCGGCGGAAGGTCCGCTGCCCCTCGAACCTTGTCCCCCGGCGGCGACTTTTGGGGTCCCGCCTCCGAAGGAAGCACTCATGACCACCAGAACGAGCTCGCCGCCTCTGCAGAGGCTCCTGTCGCTCCCCCTCGCCTTCCTGATGGCCGGGCTGATCGCCTGCTCCCCCGCCTCCGAAGGCGAGCAGACCGCCGCCAAGCCGGCCGACCCGAAGGCCCCGGCCGCCGCCACCGCGGCTCCGGGCCAGACCGCCGCTCCGGCTCAGCCCGGCGCCGCCGCTCCGGCTCCCACCACCCCGGCCGTGGCCCCCGACAAGATGCCGGCCGTCGTCGCCAAGGTCAACGGTGAGGAGATCAAGAAGGACCAGCTCCTGGACGAGGCCAACAAGCTCAAGGCTCAGCTCGACCAGGCGGGCCAGGGCCAGCAGGCCAGCTCCCCCGGGTTCTACCGCGAGGTTCTCGACGGGATCATCGCCCGCACCCTCCTCGGCCAGGCCGCCAAGTCCCAGGGCGTCACCATCACCGACGAGGAGGCCAAGAAGGAGGTCGACCAGCTCAAGAGCCGCTTCCCCAATCCGGAAGCCTTCCAGCAGGCCCTCACCGCCCAGAAGATGACCGAGCAGGGTCTCCTCGCGGAAGCCCGCCGCCAGATGGCGGTGCAGAAGTACGTCGAGACCAAGATCCTCAACGCGCTCACCGTCACCGACGCGGCCGCCAAGGACTTCTATGAGAAGAACAAGGAGCAGATGAAGCGGCCGGAGCAGGTCCACGCCCGCCACATCCTGATCCGGGTCGATCCCAAGGCCACCGACGCCGACAAGCAGAAGGCCAAGGCGAAGGCCCAGGACATCCTGGCCCGCGCCAAGAAGGGCGAGGACTTCGCCAAGCTGGCGAGCGAGAACTCGGAGGATCCGGGCTCCAAGGGCAACGGCGGCGACCTCTCCTGGTTCAGCCACGGCCAGATGGTCGAGGCCTTCGACAAGGCCGCCTTCGCGCTCCAGCCGAATCAGATCAGCGATCTGGTCGAGACCCAGTTCGGCTACCACATCATCCAGACTCTCGAGCGCAAGCCCGAGAGCGTGGTGCCCTTCGAAGAGGCCAAGGCGCGCATCGAACAGTACCTGAAGCAGCGCCAGACCCAGGAGGCCGTGCAGGCCAGGATCCAGGAGCTGCGCACGCAGGGCAAGGTCGAGACGTTTATCTGAGCTGAAACCGCAAGGGCAGCACGGACGAAGAGGACAGCAGGGACCCGGTCCCTCGCTGTCCTCTTCGCTTTTGGGAGCTTTAGGACACCTCTTCCCCGCCCGGGTCCAGAAGCGGCCCCTCCCTCTCCAGACTGCGGACGGCCTTGTCGATGGCTTCCAGCGATTCGATCTCGTCGCCGCCGGCCGCTCCCAGGTCCTTGAACCGCCGGGCGGCGGGCAGCACCCGCATCTCCAGCGAGCCGACCGCCTTGTTGTAGGCATCGACGCTCTGGTCGATCCCCCGCTTGAGCTGCACCAG
>DATAHG010000719.1:0-17895 GCA_036263295.1 Thermoanaerobaculia bacterium
GACGGGGTCTACGACCTGCTCCACACCTTCGTGCCGCCGGACCTGCGCGGCCAGGGGGTGGCCGAGGACCTGGTCCGCCAGACCCTGGAACGGATCCGCGGCGAGGGGGCGCACATCATCCCCTCCTGCCCGTTCGTCCACGTCTTCGTCGAGCGCAACCGCGACTACCAGGACCTGGTGGCCAAGGACTGAAAAAGGCGACGGGCGCTCTCCGCGAGGAAGGCGCCCGCCGGTTTCATCCCTTCTGTCTGCCGCCTACCGCTTCACACCCTTGATGTAGGCCGGGTCGTTGGTCTGGTTCTGGACCACCTGTCCGGCGGCCAGGAGCCGGCCCGACCGCACCGCGGCGTTGACGGTGAAGCCGTCCTCCGCCCGCCCGTTGGGCAGCGGATGGTCGCTCGGCCGCACCTGGCGCGCCTTGCCCGGTCCGAGCGTGACGTTGGCGATCCGCCCCAACTCGGTGCCGTCGAGCCCCAGGTAGATGAGGTCGAAGCTCGCCGTCTCGGTCAGCGACGGGTTGTAGACCCAGTAGGTGGTGCGGTAGGAGGCGTCCTGCCGCAGCCCGACCAGGCGCTGCGACTGCGCCGGGCCGGCCGCGTCGGCGTCCGTGAGCAGAGTCATGGACTGGCCGAAGCGCCGGGCGGGCCGGGCGTCGTCGTAGCTCTCCCCCTGGACGATCGGCAGGGTTCCCCCGGTGGCGGCCTGGAAGATCAGCACGCCGACCGCGTTCTGGACGCCGAACCGGCTCTGGAGGATGTTGGTCAGCCGCCGGGTCGTCCCCGCCGCCAGGGTCTCCTGGATGGCGTTGGTGGTCTGCGAGGCGGGTCCGACGTTCTGGTAGGAGATGCCGACCTGCGTCGCCCCGGCGCCCGGGTGGGCAAGGACCACGTCGGTGCGGAACAGGCTCCCCTCCAGGCCCGGCGTGTTGAGGACGCCGAGCAGGTAGCCGCGGGTCCCCTGCTCCACCGCCGCCTCCACGAAGGACGGATCCTGGGTGGCGAGACGGAGGTTCGAACCGTAGGGGAAGAGCGGCCCGCCGCTCAGAGTCTGGACCAGGACCCGGTAGTCATTCCCCGACACCCCGAAGGTGTCGCGGATCTCCTGGGCCTGGAACTGGCGCTGGCTGAAGGCGGCGATCGTCAGGTCGGCCGAGGTGTGGATCTCGGTGCCGGCGGAGTTGAAGAAGTGCAGGCGGTAGGTCGCCGGAGTGACGTTGGGGTTGACCACGCCGAAGTAGGCCAGCCGCTCGGTGCCGTCGTTGAGCCCCACCAGGCTCTGCAGCTCGACGATCGAGCCGCCGAGCGCCAGGGCCGGGATGGTCTGGCCGAAGCGCGCGCCACCCGTCCCGAAGGTGGTGTTGAAGGAGGTGATGACCGGCGCGGCGTTGCCGCCGTTCACCTCGATCAACAGAAAGCCCGACGAGTTGGGCCGGTTGAAGGTGTCGGCCAGCACGTCGGGGAGGAACAGCGTCGCCCCCGAGGCGATGGTGCGGGTGACCCGCGGAGGCGGGTTCTCCGGCGCGCCGCGCTTGCGGAACTCCAGGGTGATGTCCATCGGCGCGCTGCCGGGGTTGTGGACGTAGAGGTCGCTGGTCTGCAGCAGGCCGCCCTGCGTCTGGGCGACCAGCGGCAGGAGGTAGGTGGCCACTTCAGGACCCGGTCCGGGGCCGGTGCCGCCGGTCACCCGGAAGAGCTTGCTGGAGGAGGCGGTCTGGGCGTCCCGGGTGACGGTCAGGATGACCGAGTAGTCGCCGGCCGCGGCCCAGGTGTGGGTGACGGTCCGGCCGGTCGCCGTGCTGCCGTCGCCGAAGGTCCACTGGTAGCTGGTGGCGTTGGTCTCGATGGCGGTCAGGGTCACCGCCGTGCCGGCCGCCGTCTGGCACTGGTCGAAGCCGAACACCACGGTGCAGGAGGCGCTGGAGGTGAAGGAGCCGTTGACCGGCAGGCTGCCGTCCCCCACCGCCACGACGGCGAAGGAGTCGGCGAAGCAGGTGCCGGAGACGCAGCCGGTGCCCGTGCCGGGCCGGCTCGCGGTCAGGCGCACCGTGTAGTTGCCCGGCGCCGCGTAGGTGTGGGCCGCGGTCGAGCCGACGCCGGCCGTGCCGTCGCCGAAGTCCCAGACGAACTGGGTCGGGTTGCCGCCGGAAGAGCGGGCGTCGAAGCTCACCGTCTGCCCGGGCAGCGGGCTGGTCGGCGAGAACGAGAAGCGGGCGACCAGGGCGTCGCCGCCGGTCGGCGAGTTGCTGACGGCGACGGTGCGGCTGGCGACCGAGCTGCCGCAGGCCGAGTTGCGGGCCGAGATGGTCTTGTCGCCGGTGCCGGTCCAGGTCAGGTTGATGCTGCTGGTGTTGGACGGGCCGCTCACGGTCGCGCCGGCGGTGCTCCAGGTCCAGCCGGTGGGATCCGGCGTGCAGCCGGTGGCGGCGGCCGTGAAGGTCAGAGCCTGCCCCACCGGGCCGGACAGCGGTCCGTTGATCGCGACCACCGGCCGCGGTCCTCCCGTGTTGGCGGTCCGCTGATGGAAGTCGAGGATCGACAGGGCGGCGCGGTAGAAGGTGTCGCCGAAGAACTTGCCGACGCGGGGCATCACCAGGTTGAAGCCGGTCGGCCCACCCCGGTAGTACCAGCCCCAGTAGCCGGTGGGCGGCGTGATGTCGCGCGGCGCCGCCGGGTCGTTGACGTCAAGCAGCCACTCGTGCTGGTCGCCGCCGGTGCAGCGGTTGTCCGTGCCGAGGTAGAGGAAGGCGCGCGCGCCGCTGCGCGAGAAGGTCAGGAAGGCGCGCCCCTGGCCGTTGAATTCGGCGGTCCAGAGCGGGTTCCCGAGGGACGGGCAGCCGCCGCTCGCGATGCAGCTCACGTCGTAGATGCTGGTGTTGTTGACGACCCGGCCCAGAGCGGCGTTGAAGAAGCTGGACCGCAGGGCGAGGTAGTAGTGGTCGAGCTCGCGCCACAGGGCGATCCCCTCGACCGAGCGGTCACCGAGCCCGGAGAGCTTGAGCTGCGGGCTGGCCGGGGTCCCCATGTCCCAGATCTCGAAGCCGCGCGAGGCCCCGAAGCTCACGGCCACGAAGCGGTCGACGCCGTCGACGAAAGCGGCCGAGCCGTGCGAGCCGACCTTGCCGAGGAAGACGCCGGAGCACTGCACCGGATCGGCCGGCGCCGACTCGACGCAGCCGTCGAGCTGCAGCGCCCGGGTCATGTCATAGGCGAACAGGCCGCCGGTCGGCGAGCCGCTGCTCGCCGCGAGGAAGGCGTAGGCCCGGCCGTTGATGGTGGCCGAGTAGACCTGCTCGCCCTCCTTCTTGTGGCTCTGGTAGACCACCTTGGGATCGTTCTTGTCGCTGGTGTCCACCACCACGAGGCCGATGCCCGAGACTCCCGACAGGGCCACCACCTGGTCGTTGCTCGGCGGGGCGTCCACGTCCTGGAGCGGCCATTTGACCTCGGCGTTGTCGGCCCACACCGGGATGCTCAGGAAGGAGAGCTGGCTGAGCGGATTCGGATTCTCCGGGGTGGAACGGGCATCCCAAATTTGCAGGCCATGGGAGAGCCCGGTGAACAAAAAGCCGTTCTCGACATCGAGCGACATGAACCAGGGGAAGGACTGGTAGCTCTGCTGGAACTCGTTGAAGGCGGTCGAGTCGCGGCAGAAGGCCGGCCCCTGGGGGGTGCAGAGCGGCAGGGTGACGTCGACCGGCTGGAGCTCGCCCCAGCGGTCCTCCGGCACCGGCCGCGCCGGGGTGGCGCAGGCGGCCCGGCCGCAGCCGGAACGGTCGCAGGACTGGGCGTCCGCCGTGCGCGGCACGGCCAGATCGGCAGTCGTGAGGGCCAGGGCGGTCAGGCCGAGGGCCAGACAGAACCCGGAAAGCCTCCGAGGCAAGAACGGGAAAGATAGCTTCATCGCAGCTCCTTGATCTTCAAGACGACAAGAGTTCGCATCTCCTATACGGAGACCGGCGCAATGGTGTCACAGCATTTTTTCGCTGCGAAATCGATGCCGCCCTACTTCAGGCGGTCGACTCAGGCGCTTGCTTCAGGAGGGTCGTGGAGGCTCAACGCAGGTTTCGAAGCTGAAGGTGAAGACCCGGGTGCCGGGCTGGGGGAAGCGCAGGACCAGGTGCCAGCGCCGGAAGTCGGGGGCGTGGACCAGGCGGGCCATGCGCGGCCGGTCCCAATGGACGACCGCCGGCGCGGGCGGGGCGGTCTCCTCCCCGCCCGCCTCGAGGATCCGGACCTCGACCGCGACCGTGTCGCTGGGCGCGGCCGGGGCGGCGACCAGGTTGACCCCGACGGCGTCGCAGACCAGCTCCAGCTCGGCGCCGGCCTCGCGGGACTCCAGGTACTCGGCGGCATGGTGCCAGAGGCCGCGGGCGGTGAACAGGCCGGGCGGGGCGGGCTCGGGACGCGGCGCGTGGCGCACGTCCTCCTCCGGGCGATACCCCTCGTCGGCGATGAGCTTGCCGCGGTGCCAGCCGAGGTAGATCTCGCGGGTCGCCGGGTAGCAGACCGCGCCCGGGCGGTCCTCGTCGCGCAGCGGCGCCAGGATGGCCGGCATCGGGGCGGTATCCCCGGCCTCGCGCAGCAGCTCCTGGATCCACTCCTCGGTCTGGCCGTAGGCCCCCTCGCCGACGTGCTCGAAACGCAGGTAGCCGCGGGGGTCGGCCAGGTACTTCGCCGGCCAGTAGTGGTTGGCATAGAGCTGCCAGGTGCCGCGCTCGGCGTCCAGCAGGACCGGATAGGGGATCCCCAGCTCGCGCACGGCGGCGGCCACCACCGCCGGGTCCGCGGTCACCTCGAACTCGGGGGTGTGGACCCCCACGATCTTGAGGCCGCGGCCGGCGTAGCGTTCGTGCCAGGCCTTGAGGTAGGGCAGCGTGCGCAGGCAGTTGACGCAGGTGGATTCCCAGAAATCGACCAGCACGACCGAGCCGCGGGACTGGTGCACCGAGACCGGCGGCCCCTGGATCCACTTTCCAGGGGCCAGCTCGGGGGCGCGCAGGGGGTAAGGGATCGGCGGCACCCGCCCCCCTTCTACTCGATCGCGACCCGCATCGTGTAGTCGTTGCGGGTGTCGGAGGCCAGGAACACCTGCCAGGTATAGGTGGCGGCGCGCGCCCCGTCGTTGGTGAAGGTCACCTCTTCGCGGTCGGTGGTGGAGTCCGAGACCGCCAGCGCCCCGGCGTTGCAGGCGCCGAGGAGCCGGAGGTCGATGTCGCCGTCGGCGTTGGCGAACTCCAGGGTGACCCGCAGGGTGCGGTGGGCCGGCACGTTGATGCGGTACCAGTCGGTGTCGGTCGCCCGCACGATCGCCGTGGAGTTGCCGGTGCGGACCACGCGCGGCTTGCGGCAGGTGTCGTTCTGCTCCTGGCGGTCGTCGGAGCCTTCGCGCAGCAGGTTGCGGATGCGCGGGTAGGTGGACGAGAAGGCGCCGTAGCAGTCGTAGGTCTCATTGCCGCACGAGGAAGGCCCGAAGAAGAGCTGCCCGAAGAGCTGGTGGTTGTCGTCGCGGAAGATGCCGGAGCCCGACGAGCCGGGCTCGGTCGGGCCGTCGGTCCAGGCGATGCGCAGCAGGTTGTTGCTGCCGCAGACCGCGCCGTCCGCCTTCTCGCCGAAGCTGATCCGCTTGTAGTCGCCGTTCGGATGGTGGATCGCCGCCGCCGGCACGCCGTTGCGCACCACCGCGCCGGTCCAGCCGGCCCAGCTCAGGCCGTCCGGCAGGGCGCCCTCGACCATCATCAGGGTGTAGTCCGACGCCGGGCTGGTGGAGACCAGCGAGGCGCCGGCCGAGGTCGGCACCTGGTCGAGCCGCGGCGGCAGGCCGCCGCAGGTGGCGGTCTGGTAGAACCAGAAGAACTCGGTCGATTCCGCCTCCCCCTGCGAGCTCAGGCAGTGGTTCGCCGTGAGGAAGTAGGGGGTGAAGTCGGAGCGCTGGGTGTTGAGGAGCTGGCCCGTGCAGAAGATGGCGTCGTCGCCGATGGTGCCGATGCCGCCCACCGCGTTGGCGGTGTCCTGCCAGTCGGGGAAGCAGGTGACGTCGTTGTGGCAGGGGCCGGCCGCCTTGACCCAACGGTCCCCCACGCTGCCGGTGCTGCCGGAGACATTGGAGCCCGCCAGCGGATCGAGGTAGACGTGCTGCAGGCGGTCCACGGTGAAGGGGAGCTCGCGGCTGTCGCCGGGGAGGAAGACCTCGATGCGGGTGCGCTCGCCCGGCAGGGTGCGGGTCCAGAAGCCGCCGGCGGCGCCCGCCTTGGCCGCGCTGGAGGCCGCGGCGCCGTCGCGGCGCTCGATCCGCGGCTGGCCGAAGGAGGAGCCGGCGGTCGCCTTCTCGAAGGCGGGGCGCTGCGCCGGCACCGCGGCCGTGTCGACGCCGTAGACGGCCAGCTCGGCCCCTTCCGGCAGGCGGACGTCCGCGAAGTGGAGGCGCAGGCCGAGCGCCTCCGGCGAGGTCACCTCGGCCACCCAGAGGTAGCCCCCCTCCACCTGGTACCAGGCGCCGTCGGCGGCACTCAGGCTCACCGGCCGGCCGACGCCGTAGCGCAACCCCTTGACCTTGCCGGACTGGCGGTCCTGCTCGTCGCGCGCCAGCAGGGCGGCGCGATCGACGGCCGAGAGAGCGACCTGCGGGACGAAGGCCGAGTCCAGCTCGTAGCCGAGCCGGGCCGACGGCAGGGGCCGCGCCGGCTTGGCCTCGGAGAGCGCCTTGCGGGTATCGGTGAGCGTGAAGGTCTGGGGGGCGTTCTCGCTGTCGATCTTGGACGAGGTGGCCGGAGCCGCCGCCAGAGCCGGCAGGGCTCCGGCGAGGGTCAGGGCCAGCGCCGCCGCCGACAGAAGATGAGCTGAGCTGCCTCGGGCTACCATCGGAATCTCCTTCTGAAGCTCCACTTTTGACAGTGGAAGCCTATTGTAAAGCCCGAATGGGTTTTCGGCATACCCTTTGGGAGACCCGGTCACGGGTCCCTACCCTGTGGGCGGCGGCGGCGTGGTGCCGACGTTGCGCGTGAAGGTGTACAGCGTGTCCGAGATGTCGCCTTGCGCCAGCAGCACCTCGATCAGGGCCGGGCGGTCCTCCGCCAGCGCCTGGTGGAGGGCCTGGCGCAGCTCGGCGGCGGTGCCGGCCCGGAAGCCGGCGGCACCCCAGAGGCGGGCGAGATCCGCGAAGCGGCCGTCCGGCAGGTCGTTGTAGCCGCTCGGCAGGAAGGACTGCAGCATCTCCCACGAGCCGTTGTTCATCACCACCACGATCGGCCGCGCGCCCCAGCGGGCGGCGTGGATCAGCTCCCAGCCGGTCATCTGGAAGCCGCCGTCCCCCACCAGCACCAGCGGCCGCCGGCCGGTGGTGGCCTCGAAGCCGAGGGCGGCGGGCACCCCGAAGCCCATGGTCGCGTAGTAGGCCGAGGCCAGCACGACCGGGGTGTCGATCTCGTGCGAGCAGAACAGGCAGTCGCCGGTGTCGGCCACCACCGGCATCTCCCCCTTTTCCGCGAAGAAGCGGTTGATCTCGGCGATCATGGCGGCCACCCGCAGCGGCCCCGGCGACGGCTCGTCGTCGGCCCGCATGAACGGCCGCTTGCGGCTCGGAACGAAGTCCTGCCGAGGAGGGACCTCGGGGTGCGCCAGCAGCTCCTCCACCAGGTCGTCGAGCGGCACGCCCTCGTAGCGGTGGTAGCCGATCTCGACACAGCGCGACACCGCGAGGGCAACCTGGCGCGGGTCGATGGCGGTGATCCGCACCCCCATGTTGGTGTCGGAGACCAGGGCGCCGAGCAGGAGGACGAAGTCCGAGTCCTCCACCATCTCCCGCACCCCCGGCGGCGAGGCGGGCCCGAGGTAGACCCCGGCATACTGCGGGTGGTCTTCGGGGAAGGTGCCGCGCCCCATGAAGGTGCTGACGACGTTGAGGCCCAACCGCTCGGCGAGCTCCATCACCCGCGGCGCCAGGCGCTGGCGGTGGACCTCCACCCCCACCACCATCACCGGATGGCGGGCGCCCGCGAGCTTGCGGAGGATCTCCGACGCCGCCTCCGCCACCGCCCCCGGCCGGGTCGGCACCGCGAGCTGGCGCACCGGCGAGAGGTGGATCTCGCGGTCCACCATGTCGCGCGGCACCTCCAGGTAGACCGGCAGCGAGTAGAGCCGGCAGACGTCGATCGCGTAGCGGATCTGGTCGGCCGCCGTGTCCGGGTCGTTGAGCACCGCCTGGTAGTGGGTCACCTCATGGAAGACCTTGAGCTGCGACTCGAAGCTCTTCACCTGGTGGTGGACCAGGATGCCGCGCGAGCGCTCGTCCTCCCCCGGTCCGCCGGTCAGCACCAGCACCGGGGTCTTCTCGGCGTAGGCGGCGGCGACCGGGTTGACCATGTTGAGGGCGCCGGCGCCGTAGGTGACACAGGCGACCCCCAGCCCCTGGGTGCCGCGCGCCGCGCCGCTCGCGGCGAAGCCGATCCCCGGCTCGTGCGAAAGGGTGAGGAAGCGCAGGCCGGGGTCCTCGTCGATCACCTGGCAGAGGCGCAGGATGAAATCGCCGGGGATCCCGAAGATGGTGTCCACCCCCGCCTCTTTGAGCTGGTCGAGCAGAAAGCGGGCGAGGGTGGGATTGCCCGCCGGCCGTTCGACGGGGCGCCGGGCCGGCGCGGCGGGGGTGGAGGTGACCATCGGAAAGGAGGACGAGGGCGGGGCGCCCTCAGACCTCCATGATCTGCTGCTCTTTTTTCTGGAGGGTCGTGGCGATCTCGCCGATGTAGCGGTCGTGGAGCTTCTGCACGTCGTCGAGACCGCGGCGCTCGTCGTCCTGGCTGATCGCCTTGTCCTTTTCCAGCTTCTTGAGCTTGTCGTTGCCCTCGCGGCGGGCCTGGCGCACGGCCGTGCGGGCGTGCTCGGCGAAATCGTGGGCCTTCTTCACGATCTCCTTGCGGCGGTCCTCGGTGAGCTGCGGGAACGGGATGCGGATCACCTTGCCGTCGGACGAAGGGTTCACCCCCAGGTCGGACTTGAGGATCGCCCGCTCGATCGCCGGCATCTGGCTCGGGTCATAGGGCTGCGCCACGATCATGGTGGCGTCGGTCACCGACAGGTTTGCCACCTGGTTGAGCGGCACCGGGCTGCCGTAGTAATCGACGGTGATGCCGTCCAGCATCGAAAGCGTCGCCCGCCCCGTGCGGAGGTGCTTGAGCTCGTGGTGGAGATGGTCCACCGCGTGCTTCATGTGCTGCTCGACCTCTTGGAAGACTTCTTTCATGATTCCCTCCTGATGCGAAGCGGATCAGGTCCGGACGATCGACCCGACCCGCTCTCCGAGGATAACCCGGCGGATGTTGCCGGGGGTCAGCAGGTCGAAGATCGCGATCGGCAGGCCGTTGTCCCGGCACAGGCTGATCGCCGCCGTATCCATGATCTTCAAATCCCGCTCCAGGACCTCTTGATAGGTGATATCCCGCAGCAGGGTCGCGGTGGGGTCCTTCTTGGGGTCGGCCGTGTAGAGGCCGTCCACCTTGGTCGCCTTGAGCAGGACCTCGGCGTGGATCTCGTTGGCCCGCAGCGCCGCGGCGCTGTCGGTGGTGAAGTACGGATTGCCGGTGCCGGCCGCGAAGATCACCGCCCGCCCCTTTTCCAGGTGGCGGATGGCGCGGCGCCGGATGAACGGCTCGGCCACTTCGCGGATGTCGATCGCGGTCTGCACCCGGGTGGCGACGCCGCGCTTCTCCAGGGCGTCCTGCAGGGCCAGGGCGTTGATCACCGTGGCGAGCATGCCCATGTAGTCGCCGGTCACGCGGTCGATGCCGCGGTGGCTCGCCGCCAGACCGCGGATGATGTTGCCGCCGCCGACCACGATCGCGATCTCCACGCCGAGGGCGTGAATGCCGCGCACCTCGTCGGCGACGGCCGCCACCACGGCCTCGTCGAGGCCGAAAGGCTGCGAGCCCATCAGGGCCTCGCCCGACAGCTTGAGGAGCACCCGGCGAAACACCGGGGCGCCCGTCCCGACCGCTCCGGACCCCGTTGCCACCACCGCCGTCTGCCCCTCGCTCCCTGTCATCCGCGGCTCGCCTGGGCCATGACTTCGGCGGCGAAGTCGTCCTTGCGCTTCTCGATCCCCTCGCCGAGCTTGTAGCGCTCGAAGCGGCGGATCTGGATGTTCTCGCCGATCTTGGCCACCCGCTCGGAGATGAGCTGGGCGATCGTCTGGTCCGGGTTCTTGACGAACGGCTGCTCCAGCAGCACGAACTCGGAGAAGTACTTCTCGATCTTGCCGTCGACGATCTTCTGGACCACGTTGGCCGGCTTGCCGGAGGCCGCCGCCTGCTCCGAGAAGATGGCGCGCTCGCGCTCGAGCACGTCCGCGGTCACCTCGTCGCGATGGACGAAGCGGGGCTCGGCCGCCGCGATGTGCATGGCGATGTCGCGCACCAGCTCGAGGAACTGGTCGGTGCGGGCCACGAAGTCGGTCTCGCAGTTGACCTCGACCAGCACGCCGATCTTGCCGCCGGCGTGGATGTAGGAGCCCACCGCGCCCTCGGCGGTGACGCGGCCCGCCTTCTTGGCCGCCGCCGCGAGGCCCTTCTTGCGGAGCAGATCGACCGCGGCTTCCATGTCGCCCTTGGCTTCGGTGAGGGCGACCTTGCAATCCATCATCGGGGCGCCGGTGCGCTCCCGCAGTTGCTTGACCATCTGAGCAGTGATTTCCATGACACCTCTCTCCTTGGGAGCTGCAAAAGCTTGCGGACAAAAGAAAAGGTCAGATCGACGCGGGTTCGACTGACCTCTTCGAGACGCCGCCCCCGATCACCGAAAACCGGCCGGGGCGGCGTTATCTGGTGAAGCGTGGGATCAGGCCGAAGCGCCCGCCATGTCCTTCGAGGGATCGTAGCCGGCCATCGAGAGCCGCACCCCATCCTTCGACTCGGCGCGGCCATCGACACGGCCGGCCCCTTCGAGGTAGGCGTCGGCGGCGCGCGAGGCGAAGAGGCGGATGGCGCGGATCGCGTCGTCGTTGCCCGGGATGATGTAGTCGATCAGCTCGGGATCACAGTTGGTATCGACGATGCCGATGACCGGGATGCCCAGCTTGTTCGCCTCCGAGACCGCGATGGACTCCTTCTTCGGATCGACCACGAACAGGGCGTCCGGCAGCCCTTCCATGTCGCGGATGCCCTCGAGGTTCTTGGCCATCTTCTCGCGCTCACGGTCGAGGCGCAGCTTCTCCTTCTTCGTCAGCGGGCTGTTCGCGTCCCCCAGCCGGGCCTCGATCTCCTTGAGGCGCTGGATGGAGGTGCGCAGCGTGACGAAGTTGGTCAGCGTGCCACCGAGCCAGCGGTTGGTCACGTAGAACTCGCCGCAGCGGCTCGCCTCCTCGGCGATCACTTCCTGAGCCTGGCGCTTCGTCCCCACGAAGAGGATGCGCTTGCCCTCGACGGCCATCTGATGCACGACCTCGATGACCTGATTGAACAGCTTCAGGGTCTTCTGCAGGTCGATGATGTAGATCCCATTCCGCTTGCCGAAGATATAGGGCTTCATCTTCGGGTTCCAGCGCCGGGTCTGGTGCCCGAAGTGGACACCGGCCTCCAGCAGTTCCTTCATCGTCACTTCTACCAAGCGAATCTCCCTTCTGGCCTTCGACTAGCGCTTGCTGAACTGGAAGCGGGCACGGGCGCCCTTCTGACCGTACTTCTTCCGCTCCTTCTTCCGAGGGTCGCGGGTCAGGAGGCCGGCGGACTTGAGCCGATCGCGCAATTCGATGTTGTACTCGAGCAGGGCGCGCGAAATGCCGTGGCGGATCGCTCCGGCCTGGCCCGCGCTGCCGCCGCCTTCGACCGTCACGACGATGTCGAAGCGCTCGACCGTCTCGGTCAGGTGCAGAGGCTGCTTGATGACCATCTTGAGGACTTCATTCGGAAAATAGTCGTCGAGGGAGCGCCCATTGACGCGCACCTCGCCGGTTCCGGGCCGCAGGAAGACGCGCGCGGCGGCCGTCTTGCGGCGCCCGGTGCCATAGTGCTGAGTCTCGTTCACTGCGTTCTCCTAGTGCCCGTTAAATCGCCTGGGCCACGTCAAGGGCCTCGGGCTTCTGAGCCTGGTGCGGATGCTCCGGACCGGCATAGACCTTGAGCTTGCTGAACTGTTTGCGCCCCATGCGGGTCTTCGGGAGCATGCCCTTGACCGCCTCTTCGACGAGCTTGGCCGGCCGGCGCTGGCGCCGCTTGGCCGCCGTCTCGCTCTTGAGACCACCCGGATACCCGGTGTGGTGGCGATAGATCTTCTGCTCTTCCTTGCGTCCGGTCAGCACCGCCTTCTCGGCGTTGACGACGATCACGAAGTCGCCCGTGTCGAGATTGGTCGCGTAGGTGGGCTTGTTCTTGCCCATCAGAATCTTGGCCACCACCGAGGAGATACGCCCCAGGGGAATTCCGGCCGCGTCCACCACGAACCAGCGGTGCTCGATCTCGGCGAGCTTCGGACTATAGGTCCTGTTCATGAAAAGTCTCCGTCCCTATCTCTTCTCAGGTCTGCTCTGGATGAGCCGCTCGGCGTCGCAGCGCAGGAAACCCGCCCTCGGACGCAAAGGGACCTCGAATGATAGGCGGGCAATATGGGGTTGTCAAGGGCCAGGATCCACCTGAAGGGGCCCTTGGAGGCACCACGAACGACCGAGGAGCCGCCGCCGATCGGGCAGCCTGCGAAGGATAGCACAGGTGCGAGAAATCAAGGGGGGCCAGAGGAGCTAAGGGCGGCAACCGGCAGCGCCTCCCCGCCCCGGATACCCACCGCCGATCATTTGCATCAAATAACCCCCTCCTGGAGCCCGGAAGAGTTTTTCTGATGCATGACATCGTTCATTCGCATCAGAGGAGCTCTGCCCGGGGAACCGGCAGGCTTGTTTTGCTGCAAAACATCTTTCCTGAGCGACCGGGAAGGCTTTGCCGGCTGCCGGAAAAGGTTCTTCTGCTGCAAATCACCTTGCGCCAGCTCCCGGGCAGAGCTGCCCTGATGCAAATCAACAGAGTCCTGCCGCGGAAGAGCTCTGCCGAGTCACCCGCGAAAGGATTCTTGATGCAAAACAGAGCTTCCGGACTCCCCGCATTCCTTCTCGCGTGCTGGGAGAAGTCTGCCGGAGTCCCCACGAAGGCTGCCGGGGCTCCGGCAAGAGCTTCCGGCATCCTGGACAGGGTGCCGCCCCCCCCGACAAAGGTCACGAGGTGCCGGATGGATGAGCCGGCATGCCGGCGCGGTCATTCGCCTTCCGTACGCTTGAAGTCGGATTCATCCGACGCTGCCCTTTTAGCCGGAATTCATTCCCGGGCGGGGGCTGGGCTAGACTCTCCCCATGACGACTTCCACGCCTGGCTCCACCCAGGCCGTCCAGCTCGACAAATCGGGAAAGACCATCCGCGACATGTTCGCCGGGGTCGCCCCCCGTTACGATTTCCTCAACCATCTGCTGTCCGCCAACCTCGACGTGGTGTGGCGCCGCAAGGCGGCCCGGGCGCTCGGGGCGCCGGCCGGCGCTCCGGTGCTCGACCTGTGCTGCGGCACCGGCGACCAGGCGGTCGCCCTGCGGCGCCGCGGCGCCCAGGTGGCGGCGGCGGACTTCTGCGTCCCCATGCTGGCGATCGCCCGGCACAAGTTCGCCCGGGCCGAGCGGCCCCGGCCCGGCGCCCTCGCCGCCGACGCCCTCGCCCTCCCCTTCCCGGCGCGGCACTTCGCCGGGGCTACGGTGTCGTTCGGGTTGCGCAACGTCGCCGACCTCGACGTCGCCCTGACTCAGCTCGCGGGCGTGCTGCGGCCCGGCGGCCGCCTCGTGGTGCTGGAGTTCGCCGTGCCCGAGCCGCCGCCGCTGCGGGCGCTCTACCTCTTCTACTTCCGCCGCCTGCTCCCCTGGATCGGCCGGATCTTCTCGCCGCGCGGCTCGGCCTATACCTATCTGCCGAGCTCGGTGCTGGAGTTCCCCCAGCGCCGCGGCTTCCTCGACCGCATGGCCGCGGCCGGCTTCACCGACCTGTCCTCGCAAGATCTCACCGGCGGCATCGTCTGCCTCTACAGCGGGAGGATCCCCGAATGACCCAGTTGCTCGACGGCAAGAGCGCCGCCGCCGCGATCCGCGCCGAGCTCGCCGTCGCCGTGCGCGACCTCGTCGCCGCCGGCCGCCGCGCCCCCGGGCTCGCCGCCGTCCTGGTCGGCGACAATCCCGCCTCCCAGGTCTACGTCGGCAGCAAGATCAAGGGTTGCGCCGAGGTCGGCATGGAGAGCCGCACGATCCGGCTCCCCGACACCACCAACGAGGCGGAGCTGCTCGCCCTGGTGGACGAGCTGAACCGCGACGACGCCATGGACGGCATCCTGATCCAGCTCCCGCTCCCCGCCGGCGTCAACGAGCGCCGGGTGCTCGACCGGGTGGATCCGGACAAGGACGTCGACGGCTTCCACCCGACCAGCGTCGGCCGCCTCTGGCTCGACCAGCCCGGGTTCGTGCCCGCCACCCCCTCCGGCATCCTGGAGCTGCTGCGCCGCAACCGCATCCCGCTGGCCGGCAAGCGGGCCGCCGTGGTCGGCCGCAGCGCCATCGTCGGCAAGCCGATGGCCGCGCTGCTGCTGCGCGAGAACTGCACGGTGACGATCGCCCACTCTCGCACCGCCGACCTCCCCGCCGTCACCCGCGAGGCTGACATCGTGGTCGCCGCCGTGGGGCGCCCCGCCTTCCTCGGCGCCGAGCACATCCGCGAGGGGGCGGTGGTGATCGACGTCGGCATCAACCGGATCCAGGACCCCGCCGAGGTCGAGCGCCTCTTCCCCGGCGACGAGGCGCGGCGCCAGCAGGTCGCGACGCGCGGCTCCACGATCGTCGGCGACGTCGATTTCACCCGCGTCGCGCCGCGCGCCGCGGCGATCACGCCGGTGCCCGGCGGGGTCGGCCCGCTGACCGTAGCGATGGTCCTGGTCAACACCCTGAACGCGGCCCGCTGGCGCCAGGGCCTCGACGCCGTCCGGCTCGGCGGCTCCGGCATGCCATGAGCGATCTCCAGGTCCCATGAGCAACCTCCGAGTCGGCCTCACCGGCGGCCTCGCCTGCGGCAAATCGACCGTGGCGGGGTGGCTGCGCGAGGCCGGCTTTCTCGTGGTGGACGCCGACCAGATCGTGGCCGAGCTCTACCACCCCGGCGCCCCGGGCGTGGCGGCGGTGCGCGAGCTGTTCGGCGACGCCGCGATCGGCGCCGACGGGGCGGTCGATCACGCCGCCGTGGCCGCCCGGGTCTTCGCCGACCCGGAGGCCCGCCGCGCCCTGGAGAAGGCGGTCCACCCGCTGGTCCGCCGCCGTTTCGAGGAGATCGCGGCCGCCGCCGAAGGGGTGGTGGTCCTCGAAGCCACCCTGCTGGTCGAGGCCGGTTTCGCTCCGACCTTCGACCTCATCGTCACGGTGGAGGCCAACGCCTTGACCCGTCTGCGGCGGGCGGTGGCGCGCGGCATGAGCGAGGAGGCGGCGCGCGCCCGCCTCGCCGCCCAGGGGGACGGCGAGACCCGCCGGGCCGCCTCCCACCGCATCCTCGACAACAATTGCGATCTCGCCTCGCTGCGCCGCCAGGTAGACGAGCTGATCGTCGAGCTGCGCCGGCTGACGCCCGCGCCTCAAACGCCCTCGTGAGCGGCGCCCTCCCCTTCGTCCTCGTCACCGGCAACCGCGGCAAGCTCGCCGAGGCGCGGCGCCTCGCCGGGGCGGACCTCGAGGCGGTCGAGGTGGACCTGCCCGAGATCCAGTCGCTCGACCTCCTGGAGGTGCTGGAGGCCAAGGCCGCCGAGGCCTGGGCGCGGGTCGGCCGTCCCCTGGTCGTCGAGGAGGCCGGCCTCGGCCTCGCCGCCCTGAACGGCTTCCCCGGCCCGCTGGTCAAATGGATGCTCGACGCCACCGGTGCCGAGGGGCTGGCCCGCGTCGGCGCCGCCCTCGGGGATCCCCGCGCCACGGCGCGCTGCGCCCTGCTCTACCGCGACGGCGGGCGCACCGTGGTGGCCGAGGGGGTGACCGAGGGCACCCTGGTCCTCCCCGGCCGCGGCGAGCACGGCTTCGGCTGGGACCCGGTCTTCCTCGCCGACGGCGAGACCCGCACTTTCGCCGAGCTGGTCGGTCCGGACAAGGACGCCGTCAGCCACCGCGGCAAGGCCTGGCGCGAGCTGCTGCGCCGGCTCGCCTGACTCCTCACCTCAACCGTAGAAGCGCTCGATCAGGGCGTGAAAGGTTACGGCCGCGGATAGCGCGGTCAGCCCCGCCGCCGCCCACCCCAGCCGCGTCCCGGCCCAGGCGGAGAGCCGGCCCGGGCGCAGGTGGAACAGCCAGATCGCGACCGGCGCCACCGGCAGGAAGTAGCGCCCCTGCAGCCCTTCCACCCCGGTCGAGCGGTAAGGAGTCCACACGGCGTACTGCGAGGCCGAGACGAGGAGGAGCGTTCCCAGGACCGCCACCGCCAGAACACCGCGCTGCCAGGGGGCGATCGAGGTCCGCCCGGCTTCACCGTCGAGGCCGTCGAGCAGCCCAAAGGCCAGCAGGAAGAAGAGATAGACCGCCAGGAACGCGACCGGCAGCTTGACGTCCAGCCAGCCGAGCTGGCCGACGAGCTGGACGAGGTAGCGGTCGGCGTGAACCCAGTAGTCGTGGACCACGACGCCGAGGAACCGCAGAGGCTCGCGGACGGCGTCGTGGATCTGCGCCGGCGAATCCACCCCCACTCCGGGGCGGAACGAGCTCTCCGAGAACCGGGAGCCGGCCAGGGCCGCGACGAAGACCAGCCCCAGGGCAAGGCCGGCCAGGGCCTGGGACCGGCGGCCGCCCGGCACCCGGGAGGCGGGGGCCAGACACAGGGCGCCCGCGCCGAGCAGGACATAGGCGGGCTTGCAGAGGCAGAGCCCCAGCGCCGCCGCGGTCAGGAGAAGGAAGTCCCGCCTCTCCGCCGCCGCGTCCCCGGGACCTCCTTCCCGGAAAGCCAGACGGGCCGCCAGGGCGCCGAGCACGAAGGCGGCGGCGATGGTCAGGGCGTCGGCGGACACCGAGGCCCGCTGGTGGAGCGCCATCGGGGTCAGCGCGATCAGCACGAGAAGCCAGCGCAAGGCCGGGGCGCGCCGGATCGCATAGGCGGTGAGAAAGGTCGCGGCCAGCAGCGTGGCCAGCCGGGCCGCGTAGAAGGTGGCCAGGGGAGGCGCGCCGAGGCCGCGCCCCACCAGGATCACGAGGGTCTGCGGGATGTAGGGGACGAAGGTGTAGATCGCCGCGTTCGGGAAGGCCAGGAAGGTCCGGACCTTGGGATCGAGAGGGACGGACAGCCCGGCGCGGATCTGTCCGACCGTGATTTTGCGCTCGACGTTCCCCGGCATGCCGTTGACCAGCTCCTGCTCCAGCTTCCAGAGGCTCGCCGGCAGCTCGCCACCGATCCGGCCCGGCTGGCGCCGCGTAACCAGGTTCCCCTGGCTGATGTCCCAGGCGCGGTAGAAGTGCACCGGCTCGTCTGGCACCTGAAAAGGCGGATTGACGAAGACCAGGGCCCCGCCGAAGAGCAGGCTCGCGAGGAGAAAGAAGCGGTCCGGGGAGAGCGGAAAGCGTTTCATCGAAGTCGAGAGAAGACGTGGGAGGATACTATCGACTTCTCATGGCCGATTCCCGTCATTCGAGCTGGACGATCGATCCCGACATCCGCCGGGCCTGGACCCTGCCGGCCGAGGTCTACTCCGACCCGCGCGCCTTCGATCAGGTGCGGGAGCGGGTCTTCCCGCGCTCCTGGCAGCTCGTCGCCGATACCGACGCGGTGCGGGTCCCCGGGCAGGTCTACCCGTTCACCCTGCTCGAAGGGGTGGTGGACGAGCCGCTGCTCCTCACCCGCGACGCGGCCGACCGGATCTCCTGCCTGTCGAACGTCTGCAC
>DATAHG010000720.1:0-2627 GCA_036263295.1 Thermoanaerobaculia bacterium
GTGAAGGCGACGTCCGCCAGCGACTCCTCCGGGTGCTGGAAGAGGTGCCCGGCGAGGCGGTCGCGCTGCGCCGCGAGGGCGGCCGGGGTGTTGCCCGACAGCAGCAGGAGCTGCCACGGGCGCGACGGGCCGGACCCGGGCCGCGGCGGCGCCTCTTCGAGGATGATGTGGGCGTTGGTGCCGCCCACCCCGAACGAGCTGACGGCGGCGCGCCGCGGCGCTCCGGGCGCCGGCTCCCACTCGGTCAGCCGGTCGACCACGTAGAACGGGCTGCTCGCGAAGTCGATGTGGGGGCTGGGCTTCTCCAGATGGAGCGACGGCGGGATGGCCTTGTGCTCCAGGGCGAGCACCGCCTTGATCAGGCCGGCCACCCCGGCGGCGGACTTGAGATGGCCGACGTTGGTCTTGACCGAGCCGATGCCGCAGAACCCGCGGGCGTCGGTCGAGGCGCGGAAGGCGCGGGTCAGGGCCGCCACCTCGATCGGGTCGCCGAGCGGGGTGCCGGTGCCGTGCGCCTCGACGTAGGTGATGGTGGCCGGATCGACCTCGGCGAGCATCTGGGCGGCGCGGACGACCTGGTACTGCCCTTCGCCGCCGGGCGCGCTGTAGCCGATCTTGAGGGCGCCGTCGTTGTTGATCGCCGAGCCCTTGATCACGGCGTGGACGACGTCGCCGTCGGCCACGGCGTCGGACAGGCGCTTGAGGACCACGATGCCGAGGCCGCTGCCGAAGATCGTCCCCTGGGCGCGGGCGTCGAAGGCCCGGCAGTGGCCGTCCGGCGACTGGATCCCCCCTTCGAGGGAGAGATAGCCGGTGTGCTGCGGCACCTTGATCGAGGCGCCGCCGGCGAGCGCCATGTCGCACTCGCCGGAGAGCAGCCCCTGGCAGGCGAGGTGGACCGCCACCAGCGAGGTGGCGCAGGCCGCCTGCACGGTCAGGCTCGGGCCGCGCAGGTCGAGCTTGTAGGAGACCCGGGTCGCGAGGTAGTCCTTGTCGCTCGCGATCTCGGTCTGGAAGGCGCCGGCGGCCTCCACCACGGCGGGCTGGGAGGTCAGGTTGAACAGGTAGGTGTTGAGGTCGAGGCCGGCATAGACGCCGATCAACCCGTCGTGCGCGTCGCTGTTGTAGCCGGCGCGCTCGAGCGCCTCCCAGGCGCACTCCAGGAAGAGCCGGTGCTGCGGGTCCATGAGCTGGGCCTCGCGCGGCGGGATGTTGAACAGCGCGGCGTCGAACAGGTCGAAGCCGTCGAGCACCGGCCAGGCCCGGACGTACTCGGGGCGCCGCAGCATGGTCGTCGACACGCCGGCCGCGAGCAGCTCCTCCTCGCTGAAGAAGCGCACCGACTCCACGCCGTTCTTGAGGTTCTCCCAGAACGCCTCGACGTCGGCGGCGCCGGGGAAGCGGCCGGCGAGGCCGACGACGGCGACCTCCGAGCCGTTCAGCCCGGTCCCGGCCTCCGCCGCCTCATCCTGGGGTGCGTCGTCTCGCTCCATCCCGTTCTCCTAGGACCGCCCCTGACGTTTCTGCAGCCGTTGTTTGCGCCAATCCTTGCCCTCGCGCAGCCGGTCGCTTCGATCCCTGTTCTCTTCCAGTGCCGCGGAGGGCTCTCCGGGGGTCCTGGCCGAGTTCGCTCCGCCGGCCTCGGCCCCCGCCGCCGCCGATGCCGCTGGTCCGGCCAGGTGGCGCGCCAGCAGGGCGACGCTCGGGTGGTTGAACATCTCGACCATCGGCACCTCCCGCCCCAGCGTCTGGCGCAGGGCGTTGTGGACCCGCACCACGTGGACCGAGCTGGCGCCGAGGTCGAAGAAGTTGTCGTGGCGGCCGACCCGCGGCACGCCGAGGACCTGGCCGACGATGCCGGCGAGGACCTTCTCGAGCTCGGTCTCGGGCGGCGCCGCCGGGCGCGCTCCCCCGTTCGAGCCGTGGGACCCGTTCTCTCCGCCGACGGCGGCACCGGCTTCCGGCTCCCGGGCGCGTAGCGGCTCAGGGATGGGCAGGGCCTTGCGGTCGACTTTGCCGTTCGAGCTCAAGGGGACCTCCTCGATTCGCAGGAAGTGGGCCGGGACCATGTAGTCCGGCAGCCGGGAGCGCAGCAGCTCGCGCAGCTCCGCGAACACCGGGCCGTCGCCGGCCGGCCGTATGGGCTGTCTCGGAGCCGCCGCCAGTGGCTCCTCTTCCAGGGGCCCGACCAGGCCGACCAGGGCATGGTACTCGGCGGCTTCCGCCAGGAACGCTTCGCGGCCCTCCTGGGCCGGGGCGAGCCGGCCGCCGAGCAGGCTGTGGACCAGCTCGTGGCTCTCCTCCAGCGCCAGCCTGCCGCGCACCGCCTCGAAGCGCACGCCGCCGACCTGCGAGAGGCCGATGCGGTGGTCGGGCGCCGCCGTCTCCAGGAGCTGCGTCATCAGGCCGGCCTCCAGGGCGGCGAAGTGGCGCCCGCGCTCGCCGTAGAGCGGCACGATGGCGGCCAGCCGCGCCACCAGGAAGAGCCCGAAGCCCGCCTCCTCGAAGACCGGATGATTGACGGAGTCGTACAGCGCGGCGTTGATGCCATCCCCTTCTGCAAGCATGACCAGGCGGTGACGTGCGGGGTCGTAATAGTAAGTGCCGGCCGCGAGGTTTTCGATCCT
>DATAHG010000721.1:0-2805 GCA_036263295.1 Thermoanaerobaculia bacterium
TAGCTCTCGAACGCGAAGCCCATTCCGCTGCGGCCGTCGATGGTGAAGCCGAGCTGGATGAACCCCTGGGGGTCCAGGACGTCGTGCGGGGAGAGCTGGGCGGAGTCGAGGCGGTCGGTCTCGCGCACCATCTCGGCGAACTGCGGCATCGCCGCCTCGCCACCGTAGTACTCGTAGATCAGCCGCGCCGCCGACGGCGCCTCCGCGAACTTCCCCTTGAATCCCCCCATCGGCACATTCGGGGTCGCCGTGTGGAGATGGTGGTCGAACCACATGGCGCAGTCCGGATGGTAGGGGAGGTTGGCCACGATGTCCCGCGGCCCGATCTCCGCCCGCCCGTCGCTGATGTCCTGCGGATGAATGAGGGCGATGCTGTCGATGTCCTCGTTCCGGCAGAGGAGCACGGCACAGGCCAGCCCGTCGAGGTCGCCTCGAGTGACGATTCGCATGGTGCCGCGAAGTATAACCGGACAGGCTCCACGCCGCTCCCCCCGCGCGGCTAGACGGCGGCGCGTGCATGGGATACAAGGGGCGCAGGAGCCTCGTCCCCATGCGCCGCGCCGATCGCCTGTTCCAGATCGTCCAGATCCTCCGGGGCCGCCGGCTGACCACGGCGCGCCACCTGGCGGAGAGCCTCTGCATCTCCGAGCGCACGGTCTACCGCGACGTGCGCGACCTGATCGCCTCGGGCGTCCCGATCGAAGGGGGAGCCGGGGCGGACGCCGCAGGATTTCCTGTCCGGAGTCGGGCGGGAGGAGAGACCATGAAAAACGCACTGCTCATGATCGTGCTGGCTGGGACTTTCCTGGTCCTGCCGGCGCATGCGGCCAATCCGTCGTTCGACTGCCGAAAGGCCAACGGCGAAATCGAAAAACTGATCTGTATGGACAAAGATCTCGCCGCTCTCGACCGCAAGATGGCCGAGGTCTATCCGCAGGCCCTGGCCAAAGCGACAAAGAAACAGGCCGGCACGCTCAAGGCCCTGCAGCGCGGCTGGATCAAAGGGCGCGACGAGTGCTGGAAATCCGGCGACAAGAAGGATTGCGTCCGGCGCGCATACCAGACCCGCCTGACCGAGTTGCAGATCGCCGGCGGCCGGCTCCAGGCTCCTCATGAGGTCCCCTACTCCTGCGATGACGGCAAGCAACTGATCACGGCGTTCTACAACGACTCCGAGCTACCCGCCGTCGTGCTGACTCGCCATGGAAAGGAGCCGGTCATCGCCTACCAGGCACCCGCGGCGAGCGGCGCCCGGTACGAGGGCCGCAACGTCGAATTCTGGGAGCACCAGGGCGAGGCGAGGCTGACCTGGATGAATTCCGAGACGACCTGCCGCCCGCGCAATTAGGATCGCGGCTCCCGCTGCTCCGGGTCCTTTCGCGGCTCGATAGTTGCATCTCCGGCCTGGGTCTGCCCAGAGCCCGTCACCCGGCGGGCTCACCCACGGGCAGCGCAATCCCCTCTTCCCCTTTAGGAGATGTTCGATGCCGAAGGCCCCTCGCAAGAACAACAAATCGGCCGCCAAGTCGACGGTCAGCAGTCCCGCCCAGGGCGTTGCGGATCTCACCGGTGACCCCGCGGTCCGCAAGGCCAGGAACACCGACAGCCTCGCCGCCGCCTTTCCCGTCAATGTGAACAAACCGGCCGAGTACGGCGAGGCGGCGCGCACGCCCCAGCCGGGAGCTGTCGCGGAACCGGCCGATCGGGAGGTGACCGCCAGCACCTTGACCGAGATCAACACCTCGCCGAAGGTGGGGACCCAGGCCCGGCCCGGGTTCAACCCCGGCAACGATCCGCTCGACCGGGTGCGCGTCGATTCCGGCGGGCAGGTGATGACGACGAACTTCGGCCATCCGATCGCCGACAACCAGAGCTCGCTCAAGGCCGGGCTCCGGGGGCCGGCCTTGCTGGAGGACTTCATCCTCCGCGAGAAGATCACCCACTTCGACCACGAGCGCATCCCCGAGCGCATCGTGCATGCGCGGGGCTCGGCGGCGCACGGCTATTTCGAGTGCTACGAATCGATGGCGAAGTACACGCGCGCCTCGTTCCTGGCGGCGGCGGGCAAGCGCACGCCGGTGTTCGTCCGGTTCTCCACGGTGGCCGGCGAGCGCGGCTCGATGGACACCCCGCGCGACGTCCGTGGTTTCGCTACGAAGTTTTACACCGACGAGGGGAATTTTGACATCGTCGGCAACAACATCCCCGTCTTCTTCATCCAGGACGCGATGAAGTTTCCCGACCTCGTGCACGCGCTCAAGCCCGAGCCGCACCACGCGATGCCGCAGGCGGCCAGCGCCCACGACACCTTCTGGGATTTCGTCTCGCTGATGCCGGAGTCGACCGCGATGCTGCTGTGGGTCATGTCGGACCGCGCCCTGCCGCGCAGCTTCAGCATGATGCAGGGCTTCGGCGTGCACACGTTCCGCCTGATCAACGAGCAGGGGCAGTCGACGTTCGTCAAGTTCCACTGGACGCCGAAGGCCGGTACCCATTCGCTCGATTGGGACGAGTCGGTCAAGATCGGCGGCGCCGACCCGGACTACACCCGCCGCGATCTCTGGGAATCGATCGAGGCGGGCGTGTACCCGGAGTACGAGCTCGGCTTCCAGCTCTTCACGGAGGAGCAGGCGAACGAATTCAGCTTCGATGTGCTCGACGCCACGAAGATCATCCCCGAAGAGCTGGTGCCGGTGACGCCGGTCGGCCGCATGGTGCTCGACCGCAACCCCGACAACTTCTTCGCCGAGACCGAGCAGGTGGCCTTCGGAGTCCAGAACGTGGTGCCCGGCATCGACTTCTCGA
>DATAHG010000722.1:0-13627 GCA_036263295.1 Thermoanaerobaculia bacterium
GGGACAGCAGGATCCGGACCCCCAGCTCGCCGAGATGCCCCTCCCCCACTTTCTGGAACCCGGGCAGGGCGGAGGACAGGTCCGGCCAGCGGATCTCGGCCGGCTCGTCTTTCTTGCCATGCCACTTCTCCGGGTGCAGGATCTGCTCGGTCGAGCGCGGCGGATCCTGGGCGAAGGCGCGGTCGAGGAGGGCCTGGCCGCCGACCTCCCGCACGTCCATGGCGAAAAGCGCCCCCTGGAGATAGCTGAACATCAGGGTCTCGCGCAGCCAGGCCGGCGCGTCGGTCAGCGCCTCCCCGCCCGGGAAGCCGGCCGACATCTCCCGCAGGCTGTCGGGATTGCCCATCATGTCCGCGATCCCCTTCTTGAAGCCGGGGATGGCCTCGGCATGCCCGCCGAGCAGGTAGTTGAACATGGTGAGGGTGGCGTCCCCCTCGACCACCGCCAGGCGGGCCGCTCCCTCGTCGGACAGAGGGCCGCGGTCGGTGTACTTCGCGAGGTCGAAGCTCTGGTCCTGGAGGGCGTGGACCAGCTCGTGGACCAGGACGAGGTTCTCGAAGGTCCCGGCCAGCTCGGCGGCGCGCTCCGGCCCCGCGGCCTGACCCGGGCCGGCGCTCGGGGCAGCCGGCGACGCGCCGCCTTCCGGCTGGCGGACCACGGCCAGGTACTTGCGATGCGGGTCGTAGAACCCCACGACCTGGCTCGCGAGGAGATCGGGCAGGGCGCGGGCGAGGTCCATCGATTCCGGGATCAGACCGAAGGCCTTGAGGCTCCCTTCATAAGCGGCGAATTCCTTCGGGGGGAGATCCTCGCGCAGGGACTGCTCCATCTTGGCCCGCAGGTCGCCGGGCTCGATCATGCCGGACGGGACCGCCTGGCGGGCCGTGAGGCCCCGGGCCTGCTCGGCGGCCTTGGTGAGGTCCTGGATGCGCTGCCCCAGTTCCACGGGCACGGGCTTGACGCCCTCCGGCAGAGCCGGAGCCGCCGCCTTCGCGTTGGAGACGACGCCCGCCGGGCTGTCCAGGAGGAGAAGCCCCGGCAACAGGGCAAAAAGGCGCAGCAGGCTCAAAGCTGTCTTCATCGTCGGTTCCTTCCCCTGGTCGAAACAGAATCGGACCCCGGGTTCATCCCGGCCTATTCTGTGCAGGCGACTGGGGAGGAGGACCGCCGTGCTCGATGACCTTCGACATCGCATCATTTCGACCAACGGAATCCGGCTGCACGCGGTCGAGGCCGGGCCCGAGGACGGCCGGCTGCTGATCCTGCTCCACGGCTTCCCGGAGCTCTGGTACGGCTGGCGCCACCAGATCGAGCCGCTGGCGGAGGCGGGGTTCCGCGTCCTGGCTCCGGACCTGCGGGGCTATCACCTCAGCGACAAGCCCGCGGGGGTCAAGCCTTATGGGATGAAGGTCCTGGCGCGGGACGTGGTGGGCCTGATCGACGAGGCCGGCCGTGACCGCGCCTGCATCGTCGGCCACGACTGGGGCGGGGCGGTGGCCTGGTGGCTCGGGGTGCGGCACCCGGAGCGGATCGAGAAACTGGCGCTTCTCAACATCCCCCATCCGGTGGTGATGCGGCGGCACCTGATGACCCACCCTTCCCAGCTCCTCCGAAGCTGGTACATCTTCTTTTTCCAGCTCCCCGGCCTCCCCGAGCGGCAGATGCGGGCGGACAACTGGGCTTTTATGGCCCGGACTTTCCGCGGCAGCAGCCGGCGCGGCACCTTCAGCGACGCCGACCTGCACGTCTACCGCGAGGCCTGGTCCGCCCCCGGCGCCGCGACCGGAATGATCAACTGGTACCGGGCCGCCCTGCGGGCCTACCCGCGATGGCCGAAGGACCCACGGGTCCGCGTCCCCACCCTGCTCCTCTGGGGAACCCGCGATCGCTATCTCAGCAGCGCCATGGCCCAGCCCAGCCTCGACCTCTGCGATCAGGGGCGGCTGGTCCTCCTGGAAGAGGCGACCCACTGGCTCCATCACGAGGAGCCGGAGCGGGTGAATGTGTTGCTGGCGGATTTTTTTCTGTAAGACTTTGCTGGTCGGCGCTCGACCCTCCTCAGATCCCTCCCAGCCAGGGATATCCCCGGTCCTCCCAATAGCCGCCCGGCCTCTCGGCCGTGAAGGTCATGGCAGTCAGGTACTTGGTCAGCTTGTAGCCCAGCTTGATCGGCGAGTAGAGCCGTAGCGGCGCCCCCCGGGCCGGGTTCAAGGGGCGGTCGTTGAAGGCGTAGGCCAGGATGGTCTGCGGGTGCATGGCGCTTTTCAGGTCCCAACCGTTCGAATAGCCCTGGTCGAAGCTGTCGAAACGCAGGTATTCGGCCTCGTCCGTCGGCTCGACCAGGGCGATCACGGACGAGAGCGGCACCCCAGTCCAGGTCCCGATCGCCGCCCAACCTTCGACGCAGTGGTGCTTGACCGTGTAGGTCACGCGCGGCAGCGCCTGGAGCATCTCCAGAGTGAATTGGGTCGGCTTGCGGACCAGCCCTCCGACGGCCAGGGCCCAGGCGGCGGGATCTTCGAGCCGCGGATGCGGATTCGTCCGCGCGTAGGCCGGAAACTTGTGGACCGACGTGCGGGCGCTCACCGGGTACGTGGGGGCCAGTCCATCGCCGGAGAGGAGGACCTTCTCCCCGACCCAGTCGTTCAGGAGCGACACCTTCTGAAGCTGGGGACGCAGGGCCGGGCCGCCATCCCAGCCACAGGCGGTGGCCAGGGCAGCACCGCCGCCGAGGAGGCCCAGGCGGAGCAGGTCGCGGCGGCTGAGGCGATTCTCAGTCATGGCTCGGGAACCTCCCCCGGTACCACCCGGTGATCATCGCGCGCAGCGACGCCGGATCGACCAGGAACACCAGGGTCACGTGGACCAATATAAAGCCGACGAAAATCCAGACCAGCCAGAAGTGCCAGTAGCGGGCGAGCTCATAGCCGCCAAAGGCCGCGGTGAGCCAGGAGAGCTGGGCCGGCTTGTAGATCGCGAAGCCGCTGAGCACGGCCAGCGCACCGATGAAAAAAATCGTCGTATAGGCGAGCTTCTGGAGGGCGTTGTGCTTCCCCTGCGGCGGATGCTCCTTGCGCAGCCGCAGGTAGTAGAGCTGCATCTGCACCGCCCGGGGGATGTCGCGCGGCCGGAAGAGCAGGGATCTCCACTCCCCCGAAAAGACGAGATAGCCCAGGTAGATCAGCCCGGTGATCACGAACGGCCAGGCGAGCCCGAAATGCCAGTTGAGCCCACCAGCCAGCCAGCCGCCCAGCCGGGCCCACTTCGGAAACAGATAGCCGTCGAAAGGATTGGGGTAATACGGTCCGCCGCGCGGCCCGAAATGGTTGTAGGCGGCGTAGATCTGCAGTCCGCTCGCGATCATGCCGACCAGCAGCAGGGCGTTCGCCCAGTGCGCCCCCCGCACGATCCAGTGATGCCGCTTGACCAGGGGGCGGGGGCCCTCGGCCGGAGCGGCCTCGACCGGCTCGGCGACCCTCTCGACGGGAGCGGGCGCGCCGCTCTCTTCGGCCGGGAGGGCTTCCTCCGGCTCGGCGGGGCGGGCGGGTGGATCCAGCAACGGTTCTTCCATGAGGTCCGGTCTCCTGGGGACTCTACGGCTGCCGGGGGCGGACCGGTTTGGCGGTCTCAGAATCCGATCCGCAGCTCCGCTCCCCCCTCGGGACGATTCTCCAGGCTGAAGTCGAAACCGTGCTGGGTGAGGATCTCCTGGATCAGGGTCAATCCTAACCCACGGCCGTTGCGCTTGGTGCTGAAGAAGGGCTCGAAGAGGCGAGGCAAGACCTCCTCCGGCAGGCCCGGACCGGTATCCCCGATCGTGAGGAAGAGACGCCCGCCCCGGCCCTCTTCCCTCCCGAGCCGCAGGGTGATCCGGCCGTCCTCCTCGATCGCCTCCATGGCGTTCTGGAGAACGTTCACCAACACCTGCTCCATCTGGTTGCGGTCGAGGTCTACCAGGACGGGCGCCCCGTCCTCCGCTTCCCACTCCCAGGCGATTCGCCGCCGTTCCAACTCGGGTCGCAGCAGGATCAGGATCTCGTCGATCAACCGGCGCAAGTCCGTGGAGCGGCGCTCCGGCGGCGGCAGGCGGACCACCTCGGCGAAACCGTTCATGAAAGCCCGCAGATGCTCCAGCCGGGTGATCGCGACCCCGGTGGCCGCCAGGAAATCCTTGCGATCCTCCTCCGCGAGCTGATCGCTGTAGCCGCGGAACGAATCGAGGAGCGAGCCCACCGCACCCACCGAGTTGTTGATCTCATGGCTCATCATGCGGACCAGCTTGCCGTACGCCGCCCGCTCCGAGGCCCGCAGCTCCTCGGTCAGCTCCTCCAGAAGAAAGAAGCTGCGCGGGAAGCCACGGTCGAACAGCTCCGATCGCGTCACCTTGAGGCGCCGCCCGCCCTGGAGCGCCTGGATCTCTGAAGCTCCGGCCTCGAGCGCGGAGAGGGCCGGTCCGAGCGGGCCGAGGGTCTCCAGCGGCCGGCCGGACGCTTCTTCTTGAGAAACGCGCAAGAGCCGCTCGGCCGCGGGGTTGAGGGCGCTCACCCGGCCGTCGAAGTCCAGGCTGACGATGCCGGCCGGCGAGGCGGTCAGGATGCGGTCGAGAAAATGGTGCTGCTCCTCGAGCTTGAGCCGCTCCTCCCGCAGGCGCTGAATCATCTGGTTATAAATGCGGACCAGGGCGTCCATCTCCGGCTGGCCGACCTCGCGGAAAGACGAGGCGAAATCCCGCTCCCCCATCAGCTCCGAGCCGGTCCGGATCAAATCGAGGGGGACGAAAAGCGCTCGCACCAGGGCGATGCCGGCGACGATCGAAATCGCGAAGAGCGCCTCGGCGGCAATGAGGAGAGCGGGCCGCTGGCGCAAGGCGAAAAAGGCGGCAGCACCCAGCGCCGCATGGACCACGGCGAGATAGATCAGGATCTTGGCGCGCAGGCTCAAGAGGTGTCAGCCCCGGTCGCCGCGATCCGAATCCAGGCCATATTTTTCCAGCCGGCGATAGAGGGCGGCGCGCGACAGCCCGAGGGCTTCGGCCACTCGCGTCAGATTCCCTTCATAATGGCGGAGGGACTGAGCGATCATGGCCTTTTCCATCTCGTCGAGCGTCATGCTACCCGGCGTCGGCAGGGCCGTGCCGCGGACGTCCCGGCTCTCGAGCTCGGAGAGCCGCAGCAGGTCGTCCACCTCCAGCCGGCCACCGTCCAGCACCAGCACGGCGCGCTCGATGGTCTGCCGGAGCTGGCGCACGTTGCCCGGCCAGCTCTGAGCCTGCAGCCATTCGAGCGCCCGCTCGCCGATCTCGATCGGTTCCCGCCGGTAGACCTGGACACAGACACCCAGGAAATGGCGGGCGAGCAGCGGGATGTCCGACCGCCGCTCCCGCAATGGCGGCAGACGCAGAGCGATCAGATTGAGGCGATAGAGCAGATCCTCGCGGAACTGGCCACGCGACACCAGCTCGGGCAGATCGCGATTGGTCGCCGAAACCACCCGCAGATCGACCGTGCGTGTCTGGCTCGAACCGAGCACCTCGTACGATCGATCCTGAAGCACGCGCAGGAGCTTCACCTGGGCGCTCAAATCCACCTCGCCGATCTCGTCGAGAAAGATGGTGCCGCCGTCGGCCATCTCGAAACGCCCTTTGCGATCGGCCCGCGCGTCGGTGAAGGCGCCTTTGACGTGACCGAACATCTCGCTTTCGAACAGGGTCGAGGAGATCCCTCCCAGATTGACTTTGACAAAGGGACCGGCGCGCCGCCGGCTGTTGCGGTGAATCGCCTCGGCGACCAGCTCCTTGCCGGTTCCGCTCTCGCCGGTGATCAGAACCGACGCGTCGGTCGGGCTCACCCGTCCGATCAATTCCAGGATCTTGAGGAATCGGGGATCGGCGCCGATCAGGCCGCGAAAATCGAACCGTTGATCGAGATCCTCGCGTTGAACCCGCGCCGTACCGGAATCGGTGGTCGCCGCGAGCGACAGCGCGGTCTCGATCGATTGCAGGAGTTGGGTGTTGGACCAGGGCTTGGTCACGAAATCGGAGGCGCCGGCCTTCATCCCTTCGACCGCCAGCGCGATCGATCCCCAGGCGGTCACCAGGACCACCGGGAGATCGACCTGCCGGCGGCGGATCTCCCGCAGCAGGTCCAGCCCCTCCTCGCCGCTGGTGGCGCGGGAAAAGTTCATGTCCTGGAGGACCAGCTTGAAGGGCTCGCGTCCGAGGAGGGCGAGGGCCTCCTCGGGCGAGGCCGCCGCCCGGCTGGGGTGGCCGTGCCGTTTGAGCAGCAACCCCAGCGAGGCGGTGACCGACGGGTCGTCGTCGACGATCAGAATCATGATCTATTCATACCGCAGGGCCTCGGCCGGCGGGAGGCGGCTTGCCATCCAGCTCGGGTAGAGGGCGCAGACCGTGGTCAGGAGATAGATCGTCAATGCCGCCGCCAGCAAACCCGCCGCCAGCACCTCGGGAGACACAAAGCGGGTCACGCCGAAAAGCGGGAGCTGGAGGGCGAGGATCATGGCGAGGGCGATCCCGAGGGTTGAGATGAGAAGTTGCTCGATCAGGATCTGTCCCCGCACGCCGGCGCGGGAGGCGCCGGCCGCCCGCCGCAGGCCGACCTCCCGGGTGCGGCGGATCAGATTCTGCCACAGGACCCCCACCAACCCCAGGCCGACCATGAGGAGCAGGAACGCCGCCACGACGAGGCCGATGACCAGCGGGACCAGACGGCTCCGGAAGGACTCTTCGCGACGTTGGGCCAGCGTCCGGACCTCGAAATCGGCGTCCCGGGCCACCCCGCGCAGGCGGGTCAGCAGCTCCTGCTCGAAGGCGGCGGGGGTGCCGGGACGCAAACGGATCAGGATGTTGCGGAGCGTCGCCTCCCTGGCGGTCGGGCGCCAGAGCTCGAGGAGGTAGTTGCTGGTCGCCGAAAGCTCGCCCGAGCGCCGGAAGTCCCGCACCACGCCGATCACCCGCCGCTCCTTCGCGTTGGCCGTGGCCTTTCGGAACGTGCGTCCGACCGGGTCCGCGGAGCCGAACCAGGCGTGGGCCAGATCCTCGTCGATCACGACCGGGATCCAGGCGAGAGCGGCGTCTCCGGGCTCGAACCAGCGCCCGCGGACGGTCTCGATCTTCAGCACGCCGCCGATCCCCTCCGTGACGGGGTTGACCTCGTAGGTCAACAGCCGGCCGCTTTCGTCGGAGCTCTCGGTCTGAGTCGAGTTTTCGTAAGGGACGCTGAAGCCGGCGCCGACCGCTTCGACCGGCGCCAGGGAGCCGATTTCGCGCAGCAGGCGTTCGAAGATTTCGGATTCCTGGAAGCCCGCCCCCTTCTCGGCCTCTCCCCGCAGGTCCACTTCCAGGCCCCAGACGTCGCGGTAGTCATACCCCAAAGGACGGCGGTAGTTGTCCCAGTAGAAGATCCCGAGCGTCGCGACCACGAAGACCACGAGGAACGAGAGAAAGATTTCCATCAGGATCAGCGCGTTGCTGCGCTTGCGATTCCAGATCAGCCGGAGAGCGTGGCGGATCACATTGGCCTCCCTTGCAGTGCCTGGACGGGGCGGAGCTTCGACATCCGCCAGGCCGGATAGATGCCGGACAGCAGACCGAAAAACAGGGCGATGCCGAGCCCCTGGAGAAAGATGCGGAAATTGAGGGCGAACTGGGCGTAGGGCACCAGCCCGCTGGCGTTGATGCCGGCCAGCACCGCGGCCGCCAGGACCAGGCCGATGGCGCCGCCGATCAGCGTCAGCACGACGTTTTCGATCACGAGCTGTCCGATCAGGGCGCCCGAAGAGGCTCCGAAAGCCTTGCGCACGCCGATCTCCGAGCTGCGCTCGAGGATCCGGCTCAGATTGATGTTGACCAGGTTGAGGGTGGGCAGCAGCAGGAAGAACGCCATGCCGGTCAACATCAGGGCGAGGAGCTTTTCCGGGTGGGTCTCCCGCATTCCGTCGCTCAGAAGCGCCCGGGCGGTGGCTTCGAAGAGCGTGTCGGCCCCGCCATAAATGTGGTCGAAGAGATCGCGCTCGGGCATCTGCTTCTCCGCCTGGCGCAAGCGCGCCGCGAGCTCGCGCTTGATAGCCGGAAAACCGGACCGGTCGCGGGCGAGGAGGACGGCCTGGAAGTCGCCCCGCCAGTCGGTGCGGTAGGCCTGCGACCGCGAGGTGCTGGTCGGCACCCAGATGTCGGAGAACGACAGGAAGCGCAGGAAGGGCACGTCCTTCACCACGCCGACGACCCGGAAACGCTGGCCGTCTACGGTCAGGCCGCGGCCCACGGCCGGGGCGCCGCCGAAGAAGCGCTGCCGCGTGGTCTCGTTGATCACGGCCACGGCACGCGCGTTCTTCTCGTCGTCCGGCAGGAAGGGCCCGCCCTCCAGGAAATCGAAGCTGTAGACGCGCCAGAACTCGCCGTCGGTCTGCTTCAAATACGATTCGATCCGCCGTCCATCGACGTAGGAGAGACGGCGTTGGGCGCCGCGGAAGATCGAGACGGTCTCGACCTCCGCCATCCCCGCCATCGGCCTCACCCAACGATCGAGGAAGCCGTAGCCCGGCTGGCTGTTCCCCGAGGCGTGCGGCCCCTGCATGGAAATCATGTACATCCCCAGGGTGCGATCGCTCCGCACCTCGGGAGCATGGGGCGCGAAGACGTGGTCGAGCAGGGCGGCCGTGACCAGGAGCACCAGCAGGCTGACGCTGATCCCGAACAGGCTGATGAATGTAAAGAATTTCCGCCGCAGGAGGACCTTCACCGCGATCTTGAGATAGTTCCCGAGCACGGCGGTCTCCTCACTGCACCTGGCGGCCGTCGAACAGACGGACGGTCCGGTGGGTGCGCTCGGCCAGCCGCGGATCGTGGGTGACCATCACGATGGTGGTTCCCTCCTCGCGGTTCAGGCTCTCCAGAATATCCATGATCTCATCCCCCATCTGGCTGTCGAGGTTGCCGGTGGGCTCGTCGGCCAGCAGCACCTTCGGCCGGCCGACCACGGCGCGGGCGATCGCCACGCGCTGCTGCTGCCCGCCCGAGAGCTGGCTCGGAAAGTGACGGGTGCGCGACGAGAGACCCACACGGTCGAGGGCGGCGAGGGCCGCCTGGCTGCGCTCCCGGCCGGACATGCGGCGGTAGAGCAGCGGAATCTCGACATTGTCGAGGACCGAAAGGTCGCTGATCAGATGGAACTGCTGGAACACGAAGCCGATCCGCTCGTTGCGCAGGCGCGCCATCTCGCGGTCGCTCAGCCGCTCGGCGGTGCGGCCGTCCACCGCAACCTGGCCGCTCGTCGGCTCGTCCAGCAGCCCCATGAGGTTGAGCAGCGTGCTCTTGCCACAGCCCGAGGGGCCCATGATCGAAATGAATTCCCCCGGCTCCACCGCGAAGTTGATGTTGTCGAGCGCCGTGGTCTCGATGCGCTCGGTGCGATACATCTTGCTCACTTTATCCAGCCGGATCATCGGTTTTCTCCTGATCTATCGAAAGATTTATCGCAGCTTCACCTGGGCGAGGTGAAGGTAGTCGTCCATGTCCGAAAGGATGACTTCCTCTCCCTGGTCCAGCCCGTCGAGGATCTCGACGTAATCAGAGCCCACCGCGCCGAACCGTGCAGTGCGCCGCACGGCCCGATCCCCCTCCACCACGAACACGGCCGCGGAGCGGGAGGGATCGACGCCGGGCCCTTTGGGCAGGCGGAGAGCCGAGCGGCGCGAGTCGGTCCGCACCAGGACGTCCACCCCGAGCTGGTTGCGCAGCTTGGGGTGAGAGGCCTGTTCCAGATCGATATAAAAATGCGCGATGCCGTTTTGAATCGTGGGGGCGATCTCGGCGAGGGTACCGTTCAGGTTTTCGTCGTCCACCGTGACCCGCACCGGCAGGCCGCGGGCGAGGCGCGGCGCATGGACGTCCGACACCGTGCCTTCGACCCGGAACGAATCGAGATCGGCGATCCGGGCGATGACGGAGCCGCGCGGGATCGTGGCCCCTTCCTCGGCGACCACCCAGGTGAGGACGCCGGGGCGGTCCGAGCGGGTGGTCGCCCGCTCGAGCTGGCGGCGGGCCTCCTCGCGCTCCTTGCGCAGGGTGTTCAGCTCGAGGTCCACGCCGGCGAGCCGGGCCTCGGTCGAGCGCAGCTCGCCGCCGACCGAGCCTTCGAGCTGCGCGAGGTCGATCTCCGCCTTGCGGGCCTCCACCTCCGAAGCCTTGAGGGCCTCTTCGGAGATCAGGCCGTCGGTCCGCAGCTTGCGGTTCTGGCCGGCGCGATAGCCCAGCACCTCGCTGTCGAGGCGCTGCGACTCGATGCGGGCCTTGAGCTCGCGCAGGGTCTTGTCGAGGCTGAGCCGGAGCTGCTCCTTCTCGTTCGCCTTCCGGGCCAGTTGATCGTCGAGCCGCTCGACCTCCAGCCGGGCGGCGGAGGTGTCGAGCCGCAGGATCTCCTCCCCGGCCCGCACCGGCTCGCCCGGGCGCTTGAGGATTTTTTCGACGCGCGCCTCGACCGGGCTCGACAGCACGCTTTCGAAAGCCGGGATCACCGTGCCGGAGGCCTCGATCCCCCCTTCGACCGGCCCGCGGTCCACCTTGGCGGTGCGCAGCGCGGCGCGGTCGAGGGAGGGGCGCAGCCACCCCGGCAGCAGGAACAGAACCGCCAGGATCAGTCCCAGGCTCGCAAGGCCCCAGATCCAGCGGCGGCCCAGGCGGCGTCTGCGGTAGCTCGCGTCCAGCTCACGGTCCATGACGTCCTTCCTCCTTGAACGCCAGACCACAGAGCACGGCACGTGCCATGCCTCATCTCATTGGAAACAGGATATTTATGCTGATCTCGGAGAGGCCGCCGCCGTTCGGGTCCGAACGAGGGTGTCCGGAAATGAACGCCCTTGCCGTCCCGATCGTCCCGGCTGTGCCGGATGGATTTCGTGGGTCGGAGAGTAGTAGTGCCGCCAATCGCCCTCTGGTAGACAGGCGGGCCCCATGTTATTATTCGTACGAGCCTTAAACAGACAAACCAGTTTGCAGCTTCAAGGGTGGGCGTGTTCGCAATAGGGGAAGCGTCATGGCAAATGAGCACAAAATCGGCCGGCACTCCATTTCCTTTAATGAGCCCGACACCGTCTTCCTGTGCCCGAACGGAGCGGTCTTAGGGCCGGAAGGGACGGAGCTCAACCGGCTGCAGGTCGAGATGGCAAAGGGTTGCGAGCGGCTGTTCCTGCTGATCGACCTCAGCGGCCTGGAAGGCATGGACGCGGAAGTCCGCAAGGAGTCGGGTCTGACCATGAAGACCCTGCCGCTGCGCGGGATCGCGGTGTTCGGGGCCTCCTTCAAGGCCAAGGTGTTGGCGAAGCTGATCGTCAGTGCGATGAACCTCTTCAAGAGCGCCGCCGACCGGGCCCCCCTCGAGCTGTTCGATACCGAGCAGGAAGCCCGGGCCTGGATCGCCAAGCGGCGCGAAGAGCTGATGGGGGCCGCGGCCTGAGGCCACGGCCCCGCCTCCTCCTCCGGCCCGGGCGATGGTGGCGGTTGCCATAACTATGGTAAACGCACCCTAAGCAAGGCCGCCGCCGGCATACCGCGCCGCATCACCTAACCTTCTCTAAAATCTAGAGTTGTTCGCTTCGAACCGGCCAGGCCAGGCATGGCACTCCGCTTGCCCTTTCCAGGATCCGTCTGCAATTTGCCGACCTAACTAGAAAGGGAAAGACACCATGGCCATCCAGATGACTTCGCGCGGATTTTTTTGGAAAGGATTCCTCGGGCTCTGCCTCGCGGCGGCCTCGACCGTCGCGGCCCAGGCCCAGTGCCCGACCGCCACCTTCGTGATCGATCTCAAGGGCGCGGCCTGCGCGTTCGGAACCTTGGGGGCCTTGCCGGCCGGGGCCGTCACCGTTCAGAAATGCGTGAATCTGGCACCCAACCCGGCGATCGCCGCCTGCCCTGCCGCAGCGCAGTGGAAAGAGGCGCTGATCCAGATCAACATCCCGGCAGGATGCACCCAGGCCAATGTGGTCGTGGAATACCAGGGCCTGCCCGCGGGGTGGACGGTGAACCTCGGCGATTCCCCGACCAACGATGGTTTCGCGGGGGACGCCGGCAGCACGCCGAACAACGCCGAGCTCTGGATCCTCGACGAGAGGCTCGCCATCGCCAATGGCAGCGGCAACGCCGCGCAGATCGACAATCCGGTCTTCCAGCAGGACGTCTCCCTCACCAACAGCTCTCTCAAGTTCGCGGTGAAGAACCAGTATGTGGGCTGGGGCCAGCCTTACGCTTTCCTCCAGACCCCGGCCACCAAGAACCTGTTCGCCATTCCTGATACGGCGGCGGGGGGGGACGGCCGCAAGCTCTATCTCGGCCTGAACCAGGTGATCACCGGCCGCGCCGACCGCAAGGGTTGCGGCGCCAAGCGGGCGATGGTCTCGTTCCTGTAGAGGCAGGCCCCGCGGCGGCTCGCCCTCACAACGGGGCGAGCCGTTCTCCTCTGCGGTATCCATGCCGTTTCCCACATTCGTTTTACCTGATTGACTGCTACCTGTTGCCTTCCGCCGCGCTGACAGCCAGCCTGGTCTGCCGATCGTGGTAAGATCCTGTCGATTCACGATAACAGGACCCTCCAGACCACGCCCGACAAGCCGGCGTGAAAGGTTTTGCATGAACTCTCTCCTCGCCCTGGACCGTCTCTTCACCAGCGCAGCCCGCCCCCTCCTGCGTACGTCCGCCCTCCTCCTGACCGTCATGTCCGGGGGACTACTTCTGATACCCGAGGCAGCCCATGCGGTCGTAACCGGATCGTGCGTGCAGGCTCAGGGGGGCAGCAGTTGCACGGCCGGCGACGTGACGTTCATCCTCGTCGGGCTGGGGACCGAGACCGACGGCTGCCTGACCAACAGCGACACGCTGAGCATCCGCCTGGGTGGGCAGTTGCAGAACACGTCGGCAAACACGCGCTATGACGTCGGCATGTATATCTACAACAATCTGGGCGCGGAGTCCGCCACCGCCGTCTCCCAGGGTTACGCGTACAACGGCTCGAGTTGTGCCCGCGAGGCCCTGAGGCCGGCCGGCACCAACAACGATCAGCGCTGCACTTTCGACAGTCCCGCGGGCAGCTTGAACCTGCTCGGCGGCAGCGGGCCCTTCTTCAATGGCGACGGCGATACCTGCGGCGACCTGCTCAAGGTAGGCACCAGCACCACCTGCGACTCCAACGCGGACGGCAAGTGGGACGACTCCTTTTTCATTTTCCCCACTCCGGTCACGCTGAAGTGCAGCGATGGAACCAACGGCGCGGCCGACGGTTTCGTGGACATCCCCACCTGCGCCACCTGGGGTCAGAACGCCAACGAGATCGGCACCGCAGGGTCATGCGCTGACGAGAACGACGTGCGGCCGGGCACCGGAGCCAAATGCAACTGCCAGAACATCAACTCGAACGTGCCGTCTCCCCGCCTGGCGCTCTCTTGCAGTTGCTCGCCCACCACGGTGCGCTCGGGCGCAGGTCTTTCGAACGGCGCCTCGACGGCCTGCACCGTAACCTTCGCCAACAGCCTCACCTGCACGCCGAACAGCAGCACGGCCGAGCGCTTCCGCTGCGGTGCCGCGAGCTATCTGCAATTCGATACGGTGGCCGGCACGCCG
>DATAHG010000723.1:0-3759 GCA_036263295.1 Thermoanaerobaculia bacterium
CTCCTGCAAGCTCCTGGTCAACTGCGCCGGCCTGCAGTCCGACCGCGTCGCCCGCCTCTGCGGAGCCGAGCCGGACGTGCGGATCTTCCCCTTCCGGGGGGAGTACTACGAGCTGGCGCCCCAGGCGCGCCACCGGGTGCGCGGGCTGATCTACCCAGTGCCGGACCCGCGCTTTCCGTTCCTCGGCGTTCACCTGACGCGGCGCGTCGACGGCTCGGTCGAGGCCGGGCCCAACGCCGTCCTGGCCTGGCGGCGGGAGGGGTACCGCAAAGGGAGCTTCGCGCCGCGCGACGCGGCGGAGATCGTCACCTGGGGGGGCTTCTGGCGGATGGCGGGCCGCTTCTGGCGTACCGCCGCGATGGAGGCCTGGCGCTCGGCGGTCAAGGGGGTCTTCCTGCGCGATCTCCAGCGCCTGCTGCCGGACCTGCGCGCCGCAGACCTCGCGCCCGGCGGCGCCGGAGTCCGCGCCCAGGCCCTCGACCGTCAGGGCCGGCTGGTCGATGATTTCCGGATCGTGCAGAGCGAGCGGGCGATCCACGTCCTCAACGCCCCTTCGCCCGCCGCCACCGCCTCGCTCAGCATCGGGGCGAAGATCGCCGGGATGGCGGTGGAGGCGCTGGGGGAGCCTACCCCTCGAACCGCATCCCGGGCCGCCGCTCCAGGTTGTTGAGGAAGTCCGCCACCGATTTCACCAGCTTGACGGTGATCTGTTCCGCGCCGCTGGCCTGCACCAGCAGCAGCACGGCCGCCACCGCTTCGCGGTCGATCTCCAGCGCGCTGAAAATCTGATAGGTCTCCTGCAGGAGCGTCTGGACGCGGCCGGTCTTGTTCTTATAAAGCCAGGCGATCGCGAGATCGAGGCTCGCGAGACCGGCTTCATAAGGCAGATCCTGGTCGAGGAATCCCTGGCGGACCTCCAGGAAGGCGGCCTCGGCGGGAGCGGTCTCCGCCAGGCCGAGAAAAATCTTTCCTTCGATCCAGCGCAGCTTCAACTGGCTCAGGGGATCCTGCGGCAGGACCCGGTCGCGCTGGAAAGTTTCATAACAATGCTTCGCCTCCGCGAACTGGCCGCATTCGACTTTATAAAGGACCAGGTTCTTGAGGGCGACCGCGAGCAGATTCGCGTCGCGCCGCGAGTCGATCATCGGCAGCCCCTGCATCAGGTAGCGGAGGGCCTGCTCGGGCTCGGCCGCGCACGAGGCGATGTAGCTCATCGTGATCAGAGTCCGTCCGGCCAGGTGGCGGTCCCCCTGCTCCTCATAGATCCGGCGCGCCTGGCCGAGCAGCTCGAAAGCGGCGGCGAAGCGGCGCTGGTCGCAGCAGAGCGAGGCGGTGAAGTCGGCGAGGCGGGCGAGCAGGAGGGGGTCGCCGCTGCCGTGCTCCCACAGCGTCATCGCCTGGCTCAAGGCCTGGTCGGCCCGTTTCAGCTCGTCGGCGACGCGGAAGGCGTTGCCGAGCTCCGCCCAGGTGCGGGCCTGGAGATCGGCGGCGACCGCCCGCCCCTGCGGCGGCGGCGCGAGCCGCCGGGCCGCGAGGACCGCCAGCTCGGCCTTCCGCACCATCTTGCGGGGGTCGTCGTAGCGGAGGTCCCAGCTCTCGGCCAGGAGGCGCTCCACGGAGGCCCGGATCTCGCGCGCCTCGGCCGGCTCGCGCCGCAACGCGCGGCGCTGCCGCAGGACCGCGGCCAGAGCGCGGTCGATCGCCGCGTCGTATTCGTCGGACTCGGCGCCGGGCGCCTTGCTCTCCAGGATTTCGGCGGGGGGGCGGATCCAGCCCAGGCAGGCTTCGCACCCGCTCACCAGATGGAGGAGGATCCGCATCCGTGCGGATGCGCTCAGGGTACCGGCCGCGAAGCGCTCCAGCTCGGCCGGTGCGGGGTGATCGGTCGGAGTCATAACCCCCCTCTCAGTGCGAAGACTCAGCGGATTATCTCACAGACTGAGGGAAACCCCTCTCCCCAATACGGTGCCAGCCGCCAGGGAGAGGGGGCCACGAGAGGGGAGCGGCCGGGCTCAGCCGTTCGGATCGGTGCCCGCCCCCTTGTCGCCGAGCGTGCCCCCTCCGCTCGAGCCGAAGCTGTGCTCGAGCTCTCCGCCGGGGCGGGTGCCCGGGCGTTCCACGCTCGCGGCGGGGTTGTCGATTCCGTCGACGTCCGGCGACCAGAGCGCGAGGAACCAGCTCCAGGCCTGGTCGAGAATGCCGGGACGGGCGGCGGTGCGGTCCGCGGCCCAGGCCGGCGAGGCGGCAAGGACCAGGGCGAGGGCGAATACCAAAAGCAGACGCGGATGGCGTGACATCTTCGTGGCTCCTGTCCGCGGATCGCCCCGCGGCCTTCATGGTCACGGGCGTCCGAGGGTATGGCGAGGGACCTGGGCTTAGTGTCCGTCAAATCGCCGGCAAAAAGACGTGTCCGGCATCTCGGATCGTCCGCCGTCGCGCCGGGAGCTTCCAGGGACCTGGAAAAATTCGGGCTCCCGAGGGACTTCGCCGTTCTCGCGACACCCTGAGCTGGCGCGGACTTTTCGGCCCGCTCCCGGGGGGAGGGGCGCAAGGCGCCGGAAAAGTCCTGGCAGGCGCCGGACTTCTCCATTGTGCCAGCAGACTTTTCCAGCGTGACGCATGAAAAGTCCCTGAAGCACTGAAAAGTCCCGCGCGGCGGGGCGGGAGGAGGCGACATGGCGCCAAACCGTCGGCGGGCAGACCCTGACGGAAGCCGGTCCATCCACCGGGCAAGCTTCTAAACGGCGGGGCAAGCTTATATTTCCCGCGGCAAGGTTGCCCTGGAAAAAATAAGCTTGCCCGGTCACCGGGCAAGGTTCTGAGCGGCGGGGGAAGCTTATAAATTTCGCGGCAAGGTTGCCCCGGAAAAAATAAGCTTGCGCGATCGCCGGGCAAGGTTCTGAACGGCGCGGCAAGCTTAAAATTTTCGCGGCAAGGTTACCCTGGAAAAAATAAGCCCGCCCGATCGCCGGGTAAGCTTCTGAACGACCCGGCAAGCTTATAAATCTCGCGGCAAGGTTATCCCGCCAAAAATAAGCTCGCCCGGTCATCCGGCAAGCTTACCCGGCCGCCGGGCAGCCCAGGCCACAAACCCGGCCGGCCGGACCCAGTGCCGGCGGAAGTACTCCTGGATCCGGCCGCAAAGATCTCGAGGACCTGACCGTCCTGTGGCAAGGCCGGAAAACGATCCAGGCGGTCAGAGCGTCCTTATGGAGACCGCCTGATGAACGCTTGTCGGGCACCGCCGAAGTCGCCGCTGGGTGTTGGCGAGCACGCCCCAGACAGCCGCCTGAAGGTCCGCGGCGCGCTCCGCCCTCATGCCGGAAGGATCGAGCCGCTCCACTACCTGGATGGCGAGATGTCCGATGTCTACCGCCTCGGCCGGATCCTGACTCAGATATCAACGAGTGGCCTCGAGCAGTCGGTGATAGAGACCCCAAGTTTGGAAAGCCGGATCGTTCTGGACCCAGAGAGTCCGCTCGTCCGGGCAAAGGGCCTCCAGGAAGGCTCACTGCGCCCAGCCCTGCAGCTTTTCCACCGCAAGACGCCGCTCCTCTCGGCTGCGAACTCCAGGGCCCGATCGAAGATCTCTTCATAGACATCAGCCCCGCAGGCCGGACCGGTGGAGAAGAGACCCGCCTCGGACGCGACTCGGGCTGTGACGTCCAGGCAGGGCCGGCATCCGGTAAGGAGATGCCCCACGATCCGCCGATTCTCCTTCTGCGAGGACTTCAGGCCGAGAAACTTCCGGAACAGCTC
>DATAHG010000724.1:0-2472 GCA_036263295.1 Thermoanaerobaculia bacterium
TCCACTCCTTTCTCGAAGCCGAGGCCGACCTCGTCTCCGTCGTCGAGTTGGAGCCCGAGACGCTCTGGACGTTCACGGAAGACCCGGCCGAGCCCTACCGGCCGGACTGGGAGGCTATCCAGCGGGTTCGTGACCTGCCGCAGGCCAAGCTGGTCCACGGCGTGGGCTTCCCGATCGGCGGGACCCGCCAGCCCGACCCGCTCCATTTGCCTCTGCTGGTCGAAATGATCGAATTTCTCGGCGCGCCCTGGGCGAGCGAGCATCTCGCCTTCAACCGGGCGGCCGGCGAAAAGGGCCCGTTCGCCACCGGTTTTCTGCTGCCTCCGCTGCAGACCCGGGCCGGCGTCGCCGCCGCGGCGGAATCGATCAGATCGGTGGCGTCGCGCCTGCCCGTCCCTTTCGCGGCCGAGACCGGTGTGAACTATCTCCAGCCCCGCGCCGGGCAGATGTCGGACGGCTCCTTCATCGCTTCCGTTTCCGAGTCCGCCGACTGCGGGATCCTGCTCGACCTCCACAACCTATGGGCCAATGAACGCAACGGCCGCCAGCACATCGCGGATCTCCTGGAGGAGATTCCGCTGGAGCGCGTCTGGGAGGTCCACATCGCGGGGGGCAGCGAGTTCGAGGGGTATTGGCTCGACGCCCACTCCGGCGAGGTACCCGCCGAGCTCCTTTCGCTCGCCCGGCGGATCCTCCCGGTCCTACCCAACCTGCGGGCGATGATCTTCGAGATCACTTCCCCCCCATTCCTGAGCCGTCTGGGTATGGACGGCATGCGGAGGCAGATCACCGCGCTCCGCGAGATCTGGGAGCAGCGCGCCACCACGCCCCGGCTCAAGCTGGTGCGGACCCCGGCTCCGCCGCCCCCCGCCGAGCCCGATCCGGGCTGGACGCCGGAAGCCTGGGAGGACGGCCTCGGCGCCCTGGTCGTCGGCCGCCCCCCGGCCGGCCCGGTGGCTGAGGCTCTCGCGACGGATCCCGGCGTCGCCGTGCTCCGCCGGCTGGTCTGGAACTTCCGCAGCGGCGTCCTGGTGGACACCCTGGGGCTCACCTGCCGCCTGCTGCTCCTCCACGGCGGCGAGCCCTTCGTCCGCGCTCTGTTCGACGACTTTTTCGCCTCGGCCCCGCCGGAGCTGTTCGCCACGGTCGAGGCGGAAGCCTTCTGCGCCTTCCTGGAGGAGAAGCGTCCCGACATCCCCTTCCTCGAAGAGGTGATGGGCTTCGAACGGGCGGCGTTCCGCGCCGTCCTCCTGGGAGAATCGCAGTTCGTGCCCTTCCGGTTCGAGCCTTCGTCGCTCCTGGAGCCGCTCTCGCGCGGCCTCTTCCCGGAGGCCCCGGTGGCCGGGAATTACGAGGTGGAGGTGACGCCGGATGTGGGGGCGGAGCATGGGAATCCGGTGGGGGTGATTACTTCGAGCTGAGGGGGGATCCCCGAAGCGGGAAACCGCCGTGAGCACCCCAGCCTGGGGCTAAACCCCCGGGCTACATACGTTTAGCCCCTCCGGGGCAAGGGTTGAAGGTCAGTCCAGCAGGGTATCGAGAGAACGAGGATCGGCTTTGAGACCGTGTTTCTCGAGGAACTCGCGAAGCTCGTCTTGGAAAGAGAACCGGCGGTGGTGCTCCTCCTGGTGCAGGATGTACCTCGCGACGGTCGCCAGATTGGAGCCGCTGACCGAAAAGGCGCCGTAGCCGTTCTGCCACGCGAAGGCGATCCCCGGCATGTCATTCAGCCATCGAGACGAGCTTCCTTTGAGGTCTCGCATCACCTCGGAGACCGAATGTGTAGGACGGAGACCCACCAGCAGATGCACGTGGTCCGGCATCCCCCCGACCGCAATCAGGGTTCCTCCGATCTTCGAAACGATACCCGTGAGGTAGCGGTACAAATCCTCACGGATTTCCGCCGTAATCAGGGGGGCGCGGTGTTTCGTCCCGAATATCAGATGAAACAGGAGATGGGTATAGGTATCGGACATACTGGTTCCCGGGATCATATCGTGAAGAATCGACACCCGTCCGTTCTTCACCTCCCCTCCGCCTTGTGAAAGGCAACTCACCCCAGAGGGGTGAAACGTATGTAGCCCGGGGGTTCAGCCCCGGGCGGGGGGGCGGGTATGGGCACCGCCTTCGGGCCGTGATCCGATCGCCGCTTCCACGCCCGGGGCTAAACCCCCGGGCTACATACGTTTAGCCCCTCCGGGGCAAGGGTTGGATGCATCGCGTCCTGTTACCCTACGGGCGGGAGATCGCAGTGATCCAGATCCAGATCATGGTCGTCATGGGAGCCGCGGGGGCGGGCAAGACCACGGTCGGCCAGGCCCTCGCCGCCGACCTCGGCTGGCCTTTCGCGGATGCCGACGCCTTCCACTCCCCCGCCAGCCTTGCCAAGATGTCCGCCGGGATCCCCCTTACCGATGCGGACCGCGCCCCCTGGCTCGACCGCCTCGCGGCCTGGATCGCCGACCGCCTCGC
>DATAHG010000725.1:0-6035 GCA_036263295.1 Thermoanaerobaculia bacterium
AACCGCCGCAACCTTCTGAACGCCGGGACAAGCTTCTGAAATCCGCGGCAACCTTCTAAACGCCGGGACAAGCTTCTGAAAACCGCCGCAACCTTCTAAACGCCAGGACAAGCTTCTGAAAACCGCCGCAACCTTCTGAACGCCGGGACAAGCTTCTGAAAACCGCCGCAACCTTCTGAACGCCAGGGCGAGCTTCTGAAAACCGCGGCAACCTTCTGAGCGCCGGGGCAACGAGGCGAGCTCCTTCGGCAGGGCGACGAGCCCGCCCTCGGTAGACATCCCTGCGGCTCTGTAGTAACTTGGATAGAGCTGAGAATTCTTTGAAAGGAGCTGTTCGAAGGAAGTCCCGACCGTCCAGTGACCGTTCAGTCGCTCAACGAAAGGAGACGAACCATGAAGCTTCGATGGTGGTCCTTCACGCTTGCCTTGGCCCTGATCGGAGGACTTTTCGCGATCCCGGCCTCTGGCAGTGACGCCCAGATCGGCGTCGAACCCTCGGCTCCCCTGCAGCTTGCCTTCCTCCAGCTACCTGACTCCCAGCTCTCCAGTCCTGCTCTTCCATGGGCCGTTTTGGCCCTCGGCCTCGATGCGAGCGCGCAAGACGCGCAAAAGCGCCGCCCGATGTGTACGCAGGACTCCGAGTGCACGCTCCACGACTACTACTGCGAAGGCTGCAACTGCCTGGCGTTGCCGGCCGGAGCCAAACCGCCGAAATGCACCGGCACGATCGTCCAGTGCTTCGTCGCACCCTGCCTGAACAAGCACGCGGCGTGCGTCAACGGCGAGTGCGTGGTGGTTGCCAACGGGACGGCGGCGTCGAAGTGAGTCAGCGCCCCGCGGGGCGTCTCCGAGGCGGGCAAGACAGTCGATAAGGTGAGATCGCTGGACGGGGCCCGGCGGGTCGGAGCCCGTCGAGCCGTCCTCGGGTGGGATGCGGGATTCTCCGCCTCGGAGACGCCTCACGAGGCGTCTCTACATTGGCATCACTCAGACAGGACCGGATGGAGGCGCGGCCGTCAATCCACCCGCAAGACCGCCAGGAGCCAATCATGCCACGCGGCCGCAGGAAGTGCTGGACTGCAGGCTACATCCGGGCACTCAAGTTAGACAAATTGGCCAATTCGGGCTATCCTGACCTGGAAGTAGAAGGGAGGCCCTATGGCGAGAAATGTTTTTCGTAACCGTTTGGGAGAGCTGGTAGAGATCCCCGAGGTCGCTGCCAGTCACGCCAAGAATAGCTTCGGCGAGCTCCTCGACCGTGTCGCTACGGCCGGCGCGGTCGCGATCACCCGCCACGACACGCCGAAAGCTGTGCTTCTTTCCTACGAAGAGTTCGAGTCTTTGAGCAACGCACGCTCTGAGACTCTCGACGCGCTCAGCGCCAAGTTCGGAGGGCTGCTCGAGCGCCTGCAAACACCGGCAGCGAGAAACGGCCTGGACGCGGCGTTCAATGCCCCCCCCGAGGAGCTCGGCCGGGCTGCGGTCGAAGCGGCACGGCGGCGGCGCTGATTGGCCAAACGGCCGCGCATCTATGTTCTGGCCGGTGTCAACGGAGCCGGCAAGAGCAGCATCGGCGGTGCCGCGATCCGCACTGCTGGAGCGGACTACTACAACCCTGACGAGGCCGCCCGCGATTTGATGGCCGCACAGCCGGGATTGACCTTGGCCGAGGCCAACGCGGCTGCCTGGCAGGCCGGCCGGGCGCTACTGGAGCGCGCCATCCAGGAGAGCCTCGACTTCGCCTTCGAGACAACCTTGGGTGGCAACACGATCCCGCGCCTCCTTGGCGAGGCGGCGAAGAGGGGAATTGAAATCTTCGTCTGGTACGTGGGTCTTGAGAGCCCTGAGCTGCACATTGAGCGCGTGGCGGCCCGTGTGAGCCGGGGTGGTCATCCGATTCCGGAGGAGACGATTCGGCGGCGTTACGAGTGGAGTCGCCTGAATCTCATCCAACTCCTGCCATTCCTGACAGGCCTACGGGTCTATGACAATAGCGATGACGCCGAACCCGAGGCCGGCAGAATACCCACTCCGAGACTCGTGCTGCACCTGGAAGCGGGGCGTATCCTCGGCCCGGAAGACCTGTCGGCAACGCCGGACTGGGCCCAACCAATCGTCGTAGCCGCTCTCCAGAACAGCCAGGGCTGAAGCCCCTCAATCCACCCGCAACACCGCCAGGAAGGCCTCCTGGGGGATGTCCACCCGGCCGACCCGTTTCATCCGCTTCTTGCCTTCCTTCTGCTTCTCGATCAGCTTGCGCTTGCGGGAGATGTCGCCGCCGTAGCACTTGGCGATGACGTTCTTGCTGATCGCCCGGATGGTCTCGCGGGCGATGATCCGCGAGCCGATCGCGGCCTGGATGACCACTTCGAACATCTGGCGGGGGATGAGGTCCTTCATCTTCTCGGCCAGGACCTTGCCGCGGGCATAGGCCTTGTCGCGGTGCACGATCAGTGACAGGGCGTCGACCGGCTCGCCGTTGATCAGGATGTCGAGTTTCACCAGGTCGCTCCGGCGATAGCCCGTCATCTGGTAGTCGAACGAGGCATAGCCCCGCGAGACCGACTTCAGGCGGTCGTAGAAGTCGTGGATCACCTCGGCGAGCGGGAAGTCGTACTCGATCAGCACCCGGTCGGTGGTGAGGAATTGCAGGCTGTGCTGCTCCCCGCGGCGCTCCTCGGCCAGGCCCAGGAGGTTGCCGACGTACTCCGAGCGGGTGATCAGGGTGGCCCGGATGTAGGGCTCCTCCAGGTAGTCGAGCTTGACCGGGTCCGGCAGCTTGGCCGGGCTGTCGATCTCGGTCACGACGCCGTCGGTGGTGTGGGCGAGGTAGCGCACCCCCGGGGCGGTGGTGATGAGGTCGAGGTTGAACTCGCGCTCCAGGCGGGCCTGGATGATCTCCATGTGGAGGAGCCCGAGGAAGCCGCAGCGGAAGCCGAAGCCCAGGGCGCCCGAGCTCTCCGGCTCGAAGGTGAAGGAGGCGTCGTTCAGGCGCAGCTTCTCGACCGCGTCGCGCAGGTCCTCGTAGTCGTCGGCGGTCACCGGGTAGAGCCCGGCGAAGACCATCGGCTTGACCTCCTGGAATCCGGGGTAGGCCACCGCGGTCGGCCGGGAGACGTGGGTCACGGTGTCGCCGATCTGGGCCTGGATCAGGTCCTTGATGCCGGCGTAGAAAAAGCCCGCCTCCCCTACCGACAGGCTGTCGATCGGCGACGGCTTGGGGGTGAAGATGCCGACCTCGTCCACCTCGTAGGTCCGCTTCGAGGCCATGAGCTGGATGCGGTCCCCTTTGCGCAGGGTCCCGTCGAGGATCTTCACCATGCAGGCGACGCCGCGGTAGGGGTCGTACCAGGAGTCGAACAGGAGGGCCTTGAGCGGCGCCTCGGGGTCCCCCTCCGGAGCCGGCACGTCGCGGACGACGCGCTCCAGCACCTCTTCGATGCCGATGCCGGCCTTGGCCGAGGCGAGGATGGCGTCGTGGGCGTCGATGCCGACGACGTTCTCGATCTGCTCCTTGACCCGGTCGGGGTCGGCGGCGGGCAGGTCGATCTTGTTGATCACCGGCACGATGTGGAGGTTGCCGTTGATCGCCAGATAGGCGTTGGCGAGAGTCTGCGCCTCGACCCCCTGGGCGGCGTCCACCACCAGCAGAGCCCCCTCGCAGGCCGCGAGGCTGCGCGAGACCTCATAGGAGAAATCGACGTGGCCGGGGGTGTCGATCAGGTTGAGCTGGTAGGTCTCGCCGTCCAGCGCCTTGTAGGGCAGGCGGACGGCGCGCGCCTTGATGGTGATGCCGCGCTCGCGCTCCAGGTCCATGTCGTCGAGCACCTGTTCGGTCATGTCCCGCTTGGAGATCGCCCCGGTGCGCTCGAGGATGCGGTCGGCCAGGGTCGATTTGCCATGGTCGATGTGGGCGATGATCGAGAAATTACGGATGCGCTCGTGCGGTCTCATACCGGGTTCTTTCCGACGACAGTTCGAAGTTGGGGATGCCGGCCGGAGCGGGCCGGAAGGAAAGGCTGCCATCCTGCACAGCGAGAGAACAGTCTGGGGGATGGCGGGAATTTCTGCAACTGGGGGGGCGCCTTTGAGATGCCGCGGCTGGGAGCGCCGGCATCTTGCCGGCATATGAAATCAATGGCCGGCTGGAAGCCGGCGCTCCCAGTGCCGTTGACGTCAATTCGACCGGCTTGTTCGAGGGAAAAAAGGGTGTCGCGGTCTGGTGAGTCCGGGGTTTTGGGGCCCCGGGGGGGCACCAGACCGCGACGAGGAGAGATGGAATTCCTCTGGCCCGCCGTTTCGGAGGCGCCTCAGCGGGCGCCGCAAGTCTCGGGCTCGAGCTCCGAGTCGGCGAGCGTCTCTACCTCTACTGCTGCCGGCCGTCCCGCGGAGCGGGTACGCCCGGTTGTGCTGCCTGACGGCTCTTCCGCCGGGCTCTTCCCCGGCGCCTCGGCCTTCTTGGGACCGGAGGCCGAGGTGATCAGAGCCACCCCGGTGACGATCACCGCCGCGGCGGCGATGGTCGTGGCCGTCACCGGCTCGCCCGCCAGCGCCCACCCCAGAAAGACCGCCACCACCGGGTTCACGTACGCGTAGGTGGAGGCCAGGGTCGGGCTGACGTTGCGCAGCAGCCACGAGTACGCTGTAAATCCTATCAAGGATCCGAAGACAAGTAGATAGGTCATCGCGAGAAGAGAGTCATTCGAGACTCGCGAGGGATCGAAACGCTGTGCCTCGCCCGTCACCGCCCCCAGGATCATCAGGAGTCCGCCGCCGCAGAGCATCTGCATGCCGGTGGCGAGCAGCGGGGTCTCCGGCAGGGGCGCCTTCTGGGCGTACAGCGAGCCGATCGCCCAGCTCAGGGCGGCGAGCAGCAGCGCCACCGCGCCGGCCGGCTCCAGGGCACCCTTCGCCCCGGGTCCGAGCAGGATGGCGAGACCGGTGAAGCCGAAGCCCACGCCGGTGAACGTCCGCCAGCCTGGCCGCACGCCGCCGCGCCGCAGCCATTGCAAGAGCACGATCCAGAGTGCCTCGGTGGCGACTAAAAGGGACGCCAGACCGGAAGCGACTTTCTGTTCCGCCCAGACGACGCCGCCGTTGCCGATCATCAGGAGCAGGGCGCCGATCACGGCGGCGGACCGCCAGTGGACCGGTTCCGGCCGCGGTGCCCCGCGCCAGCGCGCCCAGATATAGAGGATGAGACCGGCCAGGCCGTAGCGGACGCCCGCCATCAGGAACGGCGGGATGGTCTCGACCGCGATGCGCATGCCCAGGTAGGTCGAGCCCCAGAGGACGTAGACCGTTCCCAGGGCCAGCACCACCTGGAGGGTGGAAGGGGTCTTACCGGTTCTCGAGCGAGTCTCAGACATGGCGCACCTCCTCGACCGCGATCTCCTCCTCCTCGGCGTCCACTTCCAGCGCGGCTTCCGGCACCTCCGCCGTCACCAGGGACAGCGCCGGATCCGGCTCCAGCAATCCGGTCAATCCCATCGGGAGCTGATCCCCTTCGCGGATGGTGTCGAGCACCACGATCGTGCGGGTGGAGCGCACCGACTCGATCGAGCCGAAGTCGCTGCGCAGCAGCCGGCTCAGGGACTTCGGATCGGAGGTGCGGACCTTGACCAGGTAGCAGTCCTCGCCCGCGATGTGATGCACCTCCTGGACTCCCGGCACCCGGGCAAGCTGGGTGCCGGTGATCTCCTCCCCCACCCGCTCGTCCGACCGCACGAAGATATAAGCCAGCAGGTTGAGCCCGACGGCCTCGGGATCGATCCGGGTCTCGTATCCCCGGATCACCCCGCGCGCCTCCAGCTTGCGGATCCGTTCCAGGATGGCCGACGGGGCCATCCCCACTTCCCGGGCGATCTGAACGTTGGAGACTCGGGCGTTCTGCTGAAGAATGTTCAGGATCTTGCGGTCAATGTCGTCAATCATTCGGATCTCCTCCCCCTGCACAGAACAAATGATAGCCCGGCCCTTCTTCCCGATCAAGAGGGAAAAGAGAAGAATGTTCGGCCGAATGAAAGAACGGCCGA
>DATAHG010000726.1:0-2853 GCA_036263295.1 Thermoanaerobaculia bacterium
GCTTCCGGAAGCTCTCGACGGTGGACACCGGGTTCAATCCGAAGGGGCTGATCGTCGCCCTGGTCACGCTCCCCACGACCAAGTACCCCGGCGCCGAGGAGCGGCGGGTCTTCTTCGAGCGCGCCACCGAGGAGATCCGCAATATCCCGGGAGTCGACTCGGCGGCGGGGATCGACTTCATCCCGGTTCTCCTCACCGCCCGCACGGTGGTGCTGGTCGAGGGGCGGCCGGCGCCGCCGATGGATCAGATGCCGGTGGCCTGGCGCTCGATGCCGCAGCCGGGCTTTTTCGAGACGATCGGCGCGCACATGGTCCGCGGCGCGGATTTCGATCCCAAGATCGCGCCCGACTCGCCGCTCACCGGGATCATCAACGAATCGTTCATGAAGCAGTACTTCCCGGGCGAGGATCCGGTCGGCCGGTACGTGCTGGTCGGGCGCAGCCAGCAGCGGGTGCAGATCGTCGGCGTGGTCAACGACATGAAGCGCGGCGGCCTCGAGCTGCCGGCCTCGCCGGAGTTCTACCTGTCAGCCCGCCAGGCCCGTGAGTCGGTCTCGCCGGCCACCTTCATGTACATCGCGGTCCGCAGCTCGCTGCCGCCGGAGAGCATCTCCGGCTCGGTGCGCAATGTGATCCGGACGCTCGACCGCGAGCAGCCGGTGACGGACATCCAGACCTTCGAGAACATCATCGCCGACTCGATCGCCAGCCGGCGTCTCACCATGAGTCTGCTGACCGGCTTCTCCGCCGCCGCGCTCGCCCTCTGCATCCTCGGCATCTACGGCGTGGTCGCCCACTCCGTGTCGATGCGCAAGAAGGAGATCGGGGTCCGCATGGCGCTCGGGGCGCAGCCCTCGCACGTCCTGTCGACGGTCACCCGGCAGGGGTTGCGGTCGGTGCTCCTGGGGGTCGCCATCGGCCTCGTCGCCGCTTTCGCGCTCGCCTATGCGCTCAGCAAGATCCTGGAGCAGATGCTGTTCGAGGTGAACGTGCATGACCCGGTCTATTTCGCCGCCTCGCCCATTCTCCTGGTGATCGTGGCGGCGATCGCCTGCTATGTGCCGGCCCGCCGGGCCACCCGGATCGAGCCGGCTATCACTCTGCGGACGGATTGAGAGAGGGCCGCAGCCCCGGGAGCCAACCTGAGCGATTCGAACGTTCTCGACTCCGCGGCCATCGCCGTGATCGGCATGGCCGGCCGCTTTCCCGGGGCGCCCGATCTCGACGCGTTCTGGGACAATCTCCGCCAGGGCGTCGAATCGATCTCGCGCTTCAGTGCTGAAGAGCTGCGGGCCGCCGGGGTCGATCCGGCGGTGCTCGACGATCCGGCCTACGTGCCGGCCGGCGGCGTGCTCGAAGGGGCCGACCTCTTCGACGCCGGCCTGTTCCAGATGACGCCGCGCGAGGCGGAGCTGCTCGATCCCCAGCACCGAGTGTTCCTGGAGTCGGTCTGGGCGGCGCTGGAGGACGCGGGTTACGACCCGGCCCGCTATCCCGGCGCCATCGGGGTCTACGGCGGCGCCAGCCTCAACCACTACATGCTCTACAACCTGCTCCCCCGCGGCGACTTCCCCGGCCCGGGCGGGCAGGCGCTGCTGGCGAGCGACAAGGACTTCCTGACCACGCGGGTCTCCTACAAGCTCAACCTGCGCGGCCCGAGCCTCGACGTGCAGACCGCCTGCTCGACCTCGCTGGTGGCGGTGGTGCTGGCCTGCCAGGCGCTCCTCAACTACCAGTGCGACCTCGCCCTGGCGGGTGGCGTCTCGGTGCGCGAGCCCCAGAAGTCGGGCTACCGCTATGGCGAGGGGGGGATCCTGTCGCCGGACGGCCACTGCCGGCCGTTCGACGCGGCGGCGCGCGGCACGGTCTCCAGCAACGGCGTCGGCGTGGTGGTCTTGAAGCGGCTGGAGGACGCGCTGGCCGACGGCGATACGGTGCGCGCGGTGATCCGCGGCGCCGCGATCAACAACGACGGCTCGGCCAAGGTGGGCTACACGGCGCCGAGCGTGCCGGGGCAGGCCGAGGTGGTCGGCATGGCCCTGGCGATCGCCGGGGTGGAGCCGCGCGACATCTCCTACATCGAGGCCCACGGCACGGCCACCCCGATCGGCGATCCGATCGAGCTGCGGGCGCTCGACAAGGTTTTCCGGGGGACGGATCTGGAGGGTACGGACCGCGCCTACTGCGCCCTTGGCGCCCTCAAGTCGAACCTGGGCCACATGGATGCCGCGGCCGGCGTCGCGGGTCTGATCAAGACCGTCCTCGCCCTGGAGCACCGGCAGATCCCGCCGACTCTCCACTTCGAGCGTCCCAACCCCGAGATCGGCCTGGAGGACGGGCCGTTCTTCGTGAATACCGAGCTGCGGGAGTGGGAGACCGACCGGCTGCCGCGCCGGGCCGGGGTCAGCTCGTTCGGGGTCGGGGGGACGAACGCGCACGTGGTGCTGGAGGAGGCTCCGGAGCCGCCGAGAACGGAGCCCGAGGAGAAGGCGGAGCTGCTGGTCCTGTCGGCCCGGACCCCGGCGGCCCTGGGGAACGCGGCGAGGCGGCTGGCGGCTCATCTGGAGGCGCACCCGGACCTGCGGCTGGGCGACGTGGCGCACACCCTGCGGGTCGGCCGGCGGCAGCTCGACGCCCGGCGGATCCTGGTGGCGCGCGACCGGGAGCACGCGGTGGCGCTGCTGACGGCCGAGGGGACCGGCGTGACCGCCGAGGCGATGAAGCCGGCGGGCGAGCGGGAGGTGGCGTTCCTCTTCCCCGGCCAGGGGGCGCAGCACGCCCGCATGGCGGCCGAGCTGTATGAGGCCGAGCCGGTCTTCCGGGACGAGGTGGACGCCGCCTGCGCGATCCTGG
>DATAHG010000727.1:0-6234 GCA_036263295.1 Thermoanaerobaculia bacterium
GACCACCTCGACCGCCGTCCCCGGATGCTCCGCCTCGATGCGCTCCAGCAGCGGCAGAGTCTTCTGCCGGCTGCGGTTGATCAACACCAGGCTCCAGCCGCGTTGCGCGAGCTCCAGAGCCAGGATCTCCCCGAGCCCCGATGAGGCCCCCGTGATGACTGCTTTCTTGCCGTTCATGCGGTGAAGCCTACCTCAACCCTTTCGCGAGTTTGGGGTCCTGATTCTTCAGGCTGCCGATCTGGGACGCATGGCCAGATCGAATTGTGTCAAAGCGGTAACGCGACATTTGTGATAGGGAACGGGCCAGGATTTCGTCCGTACTTCGAGATCGAGACCAGGGAGAGATCTTCGTCATGGAGCTGTCTTTCGAGAAAGAAGCATTCCGGCGGGCCGCCATCGCATGGATCCGTGGGCAGGCTCCGCTTCTCGCCGATACCGAGGACTACCGCTTTCTCGAGGCGGCGGCCTGGCTGTTCGCCATCGGTTCCGAGATTCGGGTCCGGCGTCCGGATGTCGAGGGGTGGGAGCTCAAGCCCGCCGACTCTCTGCCGATCCTGGCGGGCAGACTCCGACGCCTGGGCGACAATCTCTCTTGGCTCGATTTATATCGGGAGCTTTGCGAGGCGCTGCTCACCGTGGAGATGGCGCTCGATCCGAAGCGGGATGCCGTGGCTCTCGATCATCCGATTGCCTTGCCCCCAACCCTGGAAGGCTGCTCCTATCCCTTCGGTGGCAGCATCCAGTTCTGGCTGCATCCACCCTCAGCTCTCGCCGCCGAGCGCGTCCGCCGCTATGAAGAGGCCGGCGAGGTGATGGACGAGGAGGACTCGTCCCGCCCTCCGGCCCCCCGCTGGCGGATCCAGGATCATCTCCTCCGCCTGTCCGTGCATTGGGAGAGGGCGGCGTCCCCCCGCCTGGTCCGGCCCTTGTCCCAGGGGGACCGCGCACAACCCTTGATCGAGAGGAGCGGGGCCGACGCTGTACGGGGAGGCTTCCGCATCGCGCTCTGCCCCCTCTCCGGGGGATCTCACCCGTTGTTCAAGATCGATGATGGCGGGCGCTATTTCAGAGCGCAGGGCATCAACGGCCTGGAAGAGCTGAACCGGTCGTTGGATGCCGTGATCCAGGCAGCGGAGAGCCAGGATATCCATCTGGTCGTCCTGCCTGAGCTGATGGTGCCTTCGGACGCCCGCGACATCCTCGCACAGCGTCTCTTGCGGCGGAGGCGGTCGCGGCCCTATGGGGTCCTGGCGGGGAGCTTTCACATGCCGGCCGGTTCGGATCAGTCCGAAGGGCCGCGCGTCAACGAGGCCTGCCTCCTGGACCACCGGGGGAGGCGGGTGCTGCGCCATCAAAAGCAGTTCGGGTTCCGGCTGAGAAGGCGGGAGGCCTTGCCCCCCTTCTTTCCTGGCGGCCCCCCGAAGAGCGGAACGCCGCCCGAGATCTACGAGGACATCGAGGACGGCTCGGAGTTGGCCATCCTTGATACCACTCTGGGCCGTCTGGCGATGCTCATCTGCTTCGACGCCCTCGCCGCCGACCCGGACCATGGGTTCGAAGAGCTCATCCGGAGGGTTCGCCCCGACCTCCTCTTCGTGCTCTCGATGTCCACCAAGACGCGCCCCTTCGAGGAAGTCTTCAAGAGGATGGCCGAGCACTGGATTGGCACGGCCTACGTCAACGCCCAATGCGTCTGCCGGCCCGCGAAGGGATCGCCGGATCGATCCCCGCTCCTGGCCTGCTGCGACTTCGCTCTACAGGAGCCGGGCGGTGCCGCGCCGACGCGCGTCCTGTGGCGGGCCGGCCAGGCGACAGCCGAGTGTCTGTACTACGGGGGGAAATCTCACCCGGAACAGACCGGAGTGGAAGTTCACCCCACCCTCGGGCTGATCTTGGATCTCGGCGCCCACCTGCGGGCGCCCTCTCCCGAAAGAGAAAGAAAACAGCAAGGTCCCCCTTGACATCGGAGGCTGAAAGAGATAGAAAACAGAAAGAACGAGACCGCCTCCGGTCTGAAGGAGAGGTCTTTTCAGGGCAACTCTTCGGGGGAGCACGACCATGGAAGCCCCAACTCATACGACGATACGGCGGCCGTCGACCGAGCTGCCCGTCCTGATCGATCAGCTCCAACGCGAGTTGGAAGTCTTGGAGAAGGACGGTGAGCAGGCGCCGGAGCCGCACCTTTATCGCGCCTACCTCCACTATGCCTATTCCCAGGCCTGGGAGGGAGTATCGCGCGGCAATCTGGAGGCCCCGCGCCGCATCCTGGACGGCTTGTTGGAGGTCCAGTGGTTCGCAGAGACCCGTCAGCCGGACGGCCTGGGCTGGGTAGAGCGCGCCGCGCTGGAGCTGGATTTCACCATCCAGTCTCTATATCGGGCCTGCGATGCGGTCGAGGACCGCAAAGTCGAGGTCCGCCTGGAAGAGCGCCAGTCGGAGAGCGACCGCCAAGTTCTGAAGGTACTGGCCGAGACCTGGGACCGCTACTTGCGGCGCATCGACGTTTTCGAGCGTCTCGATCCGGCGGCGCGGCCGACCCTGGCCCGCGTGGGCCAGATCCTGGCTGAGCTTCACCACGATGGGCTGCTCAAGCGCGTCTTCCAGCGCGCCCAGGGCAGCTCACAGGCATCGTTCTATGCCTTGGCACCGAAGGGGATCGACGTCTGTCGAAAACTGGGCCTGGTGCCGGAATCCCGGCTCGCGGCTCTCGAGAAGAGGGAACCGGAAGCCGAGGCCGAGACGGTGCCCGCCACGGTTCCGGCCGGGATCCTGGCCTTTGCCCATGCCTCTCTCGGTCCCCGTAAACGCTGGCGCCAAGTGGCCGTCGGCGCCCTGGCCAACAGCCAGGCGCCTAAAGAGAGCATTCTCGACGCTCTCAAGGTTGCCAAGGCCGCCGCTTCGGCACGCGGTCGAGATGCGGAGGTTCTGGACTACTTCACCGAAGCGGTCTGCCAAGTCGTGCTGACGAAAGAAGCCTTTTCCCACGTCGCCGTCGCCCAGGCCTGACGATCATGGAAGCGAGCTCGGCCGCTCTGCTCTCCCCCGACGAGTTTCCGCTGGCTCTGCAGTTGGCCCGCGAAGCGGCCAGCCTGATCGCGTCGCCCCAACACCGGGATTTCAGCGGCCTGCTCGCCGATCTCGCCACCTGCATCGCGAGGCTGCCAGGAGCTGAAGCCGCCCTGGTCATCGCCTTCGATGAGGCGGGCGAGCCGCTGACCTCGGGCACCCACGGTCTGGACCTCCCTCCGGCGGCCTCCCCTCTGGAGGCTCTCGCCAAACTCTGTCAGGATCTCGGCCCGCGGCTGGCTCGGCCGGAAGGGTTCACCGTGCCTCCGGAGGTTCTGCCGGTCCCCGGTGCCGCACAGGTCTGGGGCCTGCCTCTCGGGCAGCCGCAGACGGCCGGCTTGCTCTTCGTCGCCACCACTCCGGAGTCGGCCACCGCGGTCCAGAGCGTCCTGCGTGAGGGGCGGACGATCCTGGCCGCCGCCGTTCAGTCCTTTCTGAAGACCGAGGCCTGGAGCCGGATCGAGCGGCTCCAGAACCTCGCCCGTAAGACCTTCGGGAAACAGAACTGGAGTCTCGACAAGCTGCCCTGGCGTCTGGCCCGGCTTTTCCGCGCCGACGCCGTCACCATCCTGGTCGAGGAGCACGGCGAGCTGCGCCTCGGCGCCAGCACCGACCCCCGGCTCGGGAAAGGGGTGCCAGTGGTGTATCGGCTGGGCAAGGGTTTGACCGGATCGATCTTCGCCTCGGCACGGTCCCTGCGCCTCAGCAATACGCAGGATCCCGAGGAGATCTGGCGTCATGCCCGGATTCGCCGGGGCGCCCCGCTCTTCCCGGAGCGCGACGACAACGGCGGTTTCTTCTCCGGGCAGTTTCTCGGCGTCCCCATGCTCTTCGAGGGGAAGGTCGTGGGAGTGCTGCGCATGTCGCGGCGCGGCGGTGCCGCCCGCTTCACGGCCGAGGATGAAAAAGCCCTGCAGTTCTTCGCCGACCTGCTGGGGGCGGCCCTGGCCCCCTCATGGCATCTACTGGTCGCGAAGAGCGTCTTCGAGTCGGTCTCGGAAGCGATCGCGGTCTCCCGTCACGAGCGCGATGCCGCCGGCAATACCATCTCTCGGATCGTTACCGTCAATGCGGGCGCACAGACCCAACTCGGGCTCGCCTCTCCCGCCGAGATCCAGGGCCGCGATGTCCGCGAGGTCTACGCACCCGGAGAGTATGAGAAGATCCGCGAGGGGCTGCTCGAGAAAATGGCGGAGGCGAAATTGAAAGGCCGGGCCGAGTACGGGCCGGTTTCCTCCCGCGTCTGCCGCGAGGACGGTACCTTTGTGCCGGTGCGGATCTCCTATCGCATCCTCGCCAACCGGCGGGTCTCTCCCCCTTCGCTCTACACCATGGGGCTCGCCCGCGAGACCTCCGAGAGCGAGCGGCTGGCCGAGCAGCACCAGCGGATCCTCCAACTTCTGGACACCTTTTCGGTGGTGTACTTCCAGGCCGACCGGGACGGCTGGACTCAGCAGCCCAATGAGACGGAGAGCCGGGTGACCGGCTATTCGCTCGCCGAGCTCAGCAGAATGAAACGCGAGCAGCTCTTCGCGGACCCGAAGAAGCGGGCCGATTTCATCAAGGAGACCCGCGAGCACGAAGGTCGTCTCGCCCGTCGCATTCAGAAGATGAAGCGCAAGGACGGCACGACCTTCTGGGCTGAGGGGGATATCCGAATCGTGCGCGACTCCGAAGGGCGGGAGGTCGGCGTCGAGGGTCTCTACCGGGACCGCACCGACCGCATACTCGTCCAGGATTTCCTGAACGCCGACACCGACCGGATCCTGGAAGACAACGAGCTCTTCGCAAAGCTTCGGGCGGATGCCGAGTTCCACCTCAACTATCTGATGAGCCTGGGTCATCAGCTTCAGACCCCGCTCGGCTCCCTGGTCGAGACCCTGCGGAATTTCGAAAAGGGAGTGACCGACGTGCAGAGGCTTTCTGATCGCTTGCCCTACGTCATCGGTCAGGCCGTGGTCTGCTCGCGGCTGGTCCGCAACCTCTCCTACATGGACAAGATCCTGCGCGGCGAGACCTTCGAGCGGGAGCCGGTGACCATGGCAAAGCTGGCGATCGAGACCCGCCTCGATTTCGTCCATCTGGCCAAGGAGAAGCGGCTGGACCTGCTGGTCGACGACGCCAGCCTCGACCGGCATCTGCCGCGGGTTCAAGGGCATCGCGAGCTGCTACGGCAGGTTTTCGTCAATCTGGTCGACAACGCCATCAAATACTCGCTGCCCGGCACCGAGATCCGCGTGCGAGCCCGGGTCTGGCCCCAGGGGCCGGCCCTGGAAATCAGCAATCAGGGCTTCCCGATCCGGGAGGAGGATCGGGAAAAGATCTTCCAGCGCGGGTTCCGGACCCGCCAGGCGCAGGCCCTCGTGCCGCACGGCACCGGGCTCGGGCTCTGGCTGGTCCGCAAGATCGTCGAAGCCCACGGCGCCTCGATCCGTTGCCTCGAAGAGACCGAGGACGGGCAGAAGCGCGTCCTCTTCCGAATCCTGTTCCCCCATTCGGCCGCCGGCCTCCGGAGATCCCCGTGACCCAGACCGCCCCGCCCACGCCGCGCCGCGTGCTCATTATCGAAGACCAGATCGGCGACCTGCTCTGGCTCCTGGACCTGATTCGCAGCCGGGGGTACGAGACCGTCCTCGTCACCAACGAGGACGCGGCCCGCAGGCGGCTCGAAGCTGTCAGTCGAGGAGAGGAGTCCTACGCCCTGGCCATCGTCGATGTGGCGGTCGCGATCAAGGATCTCGCGGATCTGATCGCGCTCGACGACCAGTTTTTTGAGGATTCGCAAGACACCGGCATCCGGCTCTGCCGCTACGCCCGCCACGGGCTGGGCCTGACCCCGGAACGGTTCACGCTGGCCTGCCTGACGGTGCGCGACGACCTGGACGTCAGACGAGAGATGAAGGCCTTGCAAGTGCCGCTTTTCAATAAGGCCGCCCAGAGCCCGGCCGAATCGATCCGCGGCTTCATCGAGCAGCAGCTCAAGCCCCCGGCCTGAATCGCTCTTGCGGAGCCTGCTGTCTTCCCGCCCCCTCAGACCTTGTAGCCGATCTTGAGCAGGAACCGCGCCGTGCGGTGCAGCTCCTGCTGCGGCGGGAGCTGGAAGCCGAAGGCGTCGGCGAGCCGGTCGACGATGTTGTAGGCCGTGCAGATGTAGATGGCGTCCTCGAT
>DATAHG010000728.1:0-3936 GCA_036263295.1 Thermoanaerobaculia bacterium
GAAGGCGATCAGCTTTTCCACCTTGTCGAGGTTCTCGTCGTTGAGCAACCGGCTGTAGCGGCCCTCGCCCAGGCGGCTGCCGGACGGCACCGGCTGCCCCTTGCGGTATTTGCCGGTAAGCAGTCCGCTCGACAGCGGGAAGAAGGGGAGGAAGGCGAGGCCCAGGCGCTCGCAGGCGGCGAGGACGCCCTTCTCCGGCTCGCGGTGGAGCAGGCTGTACTCGTTCTGCACGCTCACGAAGCGCGCGGCGCCGGCCTTCCGGGAGACCGCCTCGGCCTCGTCGAGCTGGCCGGGGTCGAAGTTCGAGCAGCCGATCTCGCGCACCTTGCCGGCCTTCACCAACTCGTCGAGAGCGCCGAGGGTGTCCGCGATCGGCACGGTCGGGTCGGGGCGGTGGAGCTGGTAAAGGTCGATGTGGTCGGTGGCGAGCCGCCGCAGGCTGTCTTCGACCGCCTGGCGAACGTACTCGGGACGGGCGCCCTTGCGTTGCGGGTCCACCTCCATGCCGAACTTGGTGGCGAGCACCACCTCGTGCCGGCGATCCTTGAGGGCACGCCCCAGGAACTCCTCGCTCTTCGTGCCCCCGTAGATATCGGCGGTGTCGAAAAAGTTGATTCCGGCGTCGAGCGCGGCATGCGCCACCTCGGCCGTGGCGGCGGCGTCGAGCCGCGCGCCGAAGTTGTTGCAGCCGAGCCCGACCACCGAGACTTCGAACGATCCGATCCTGCGCTTTTCCATCCTGCCCTCCTGAAGCGGCCCTCGCGTCAGTTTTCGAAGACGAGGATCCGGCCGTCCCGAGCGCCTGCATAGACCCGGCCAGGGGTGGTCGGATCGCCGGCGGCGGAGACGGCCCAGAAGAGCCCTCCGACCGGCGCCCAGGCCGTGGTGCCGGGGACGAGCACGGCCACCCCGAAACGCGAGGCCGCGTAGAGGGAGGCCTCCCTCTCGGTGAGCGAGCTGCGCGAGAGGTCGTAGACCGTGTTCTCGAACCGGCTCCCGCCGGGCAGGGTGACCGGGCTCCAGGTGGCTCCCTCGTCGGGCGAGACCAGCAGGTCGAAGCCGGTGCCGCCGAGCCCGGCGAGCTGGCCGGGGGCGAGACCGCTCACCAGCCGGCTGAAGGGGTTCTGGGGTGGGCTCACCCGGGTCCAGGTCACCCCGTCGTCCTGGCTGCGATAGAAACCGGCCGTGCTGCTGACGAACACGGTGGCGGGGCTCCACAGGTCGACTACGACGCTCTGGATCGGCGTGATCGCGGGAACGCCGAAGCGGCGGACCCAGTTGGCGCCGCCGTTCGCCGACCGGGCCACGGCGAAGGTGCGCCCGTCGCTCCGCACGCCGACGGTGTAGACGACGTCTGGATCATGCGGATCGAGCGCGACGTCGTAGGGGCTCGCGACCTGCGATCCCGCGTCGGCGCGGAACCAGGTGGCGGCGCCGTCGGTGGTTTTGAACAACCCGTCGGAGGTGGCGGCGTAGAGCACGCCAGGCCGGGTGAAATCGGCGGCCAGGTCGCGGATTTCCGCCAGCAGGCCGCCGTGGGTCGGCAGGCCCTGGTTGGCCGGCGCCCAGGTGGCGGCGCCGTCGGTGCTCTTCCAGATCCCCAGGCTGACGGGGTGGACGCTTTCCGTGCGGTAGGCGCGGACCACCGTGTAGAGGGTCCCCGGGGTCTGCGGCGCGGGAGTGATCTGGAATATCACCGCCGCGTTCAGGCCGGTGTTGGAAGGGGCCCAGGTCGCCGCGGAGTCGGCGCTGCGCAAGACGCCGAAGGCGTCGGTCGCGAGCAGGGCCTGGCCGGGCCGGGCGGGATCGAAATCGAGGTCGTGGATCACCTCGGTCGCGAGGACCGGCGTCCAGGTATGGCCGCCGTCGAGGCTGCGCAGCAGCTTTCCCGAGGTGGCGTTGGTGGGCTCGAAGGACGGAAAGTCGCTGCCGGCGATCAGGAGTGCGCCGGGCGTCGCCGGGTCGAATTCGAGGTCCGTCGTCTGGAAGTTCTCGCCGAAGTCGGCCACCTGGGTCCAGTTGAGCCCCCGGTCGGCGCTCCGCCAGATCTTGCCGAAGCGTGAGCCGGCATAGACGAGGTTGGGATCGCCGGGGTCCACGGCCACCTTCTTGATCTCGTCGAAGGGGAAGAGCCCCTGGCCGGCGGTCCACGTCCGCCCCCCGTCCGTCGAGCGGAAGAGGCTGCTCCCCGAGGTGACAAAGACGGTGAGCGGATCGTGCGGATCGAGCGCGAAGGTGTCGAGAAAGTCGAAATTCGGCAGGGGACGCCCCAGGCGCCAGGTGGCCCCGCGGTTGGCGGAGCGCCAGATCCGCCTGTGGTCGGCGAGGTAGACGACGCGCGGGTCGGCGGGCGAGATGCCGATCGTGGAGATGCCGCCGGTGAGGCCGGTGGGGCGCCAGGTCTGGCCGCCGTCGCTGGTTTTGAGCACGGCCGCCGGGATCGAGACGTAGGCGGTGTCGGGGTCCTGGGGATCGGCGGCGACCGCGAGGATCGTGCCGCGCTGCCAGTCCGGGTCGATCCGGAAGCCCGAGGCGCGATCGACCGGCGCCTCTTCGATCCGGGCCCAGGACTGGCCGCCGTCGGCGCTGCGGAAGAGCCCGGAAGACTGGGTGGCGGCCCAGGCCCGGCCGGCGCTCACCGCCACCTCGGTGACGGTGCCGCCGCCGGGGGCGCCGGTTGAAGCCCAACCTTCGGGCAGGGCGGCGGCGGCCGGCGCGGCGGCCAGGATCGCTACGAGCGGGAGGAAGGCACGGCGGCGGATCATGGGTGGGTTTCCTTTCACAGCGGTCCAGGTCTCCCGCTATTGTCCCCCAGATGAGTCGAGGACGAGAACCTGCCCGTCCGCCGTGCCGGCGTAGAGCCGGCCGGGATCGCGCGGATCGACCGCCACCGAGAGCGCCTCGAAGCGCCGGGTCCCAACCGCTCGCCATTGCCGGGCGCCGGGCAGCATCCGGGCCACGCCGTAAAGGGAGGCCGCGTAGACCGGCGAGGCCGGCACCGCGGAGCGGGCCAGGTCCATCACCTGGTTGGAACTGGCGGGGCCGCCGGGCAGGGCGACATTGCGCCAGTGGGCTCCCGCGTCGAAGGAGTCGAACAGGTAGTTGAGGGTGGGACGGGGCGCGGTCGGATCGAACCCTGGAGGGCCGATCGGCGTCGGCGCGATCCCGGCGAGGCGGCCGGGGCTCGGACCGCTCACCATCCGCTCCCGGCCGGCCGCCCAGCCGGAGCCGACGGATTCCCAGGTGGTGCCGCGGTCGGCGGTGCGGAAGATGGCGCCGGGGCCGCCCAGGTAGACGGTGCCCGGATTCCACAGGTCGATCAGGATGCCGGTGAAGATCCCGGTGTGGATCTGCTTCCAGGTGGCGCCGCCGTCCAGGCTCCGGAAGGCGGCGGAGAAGGTGGCGCCGTCGACTTTCCAGTCGCCGACCGCGTAGACGACCTGGGAGTCGAAGAGGTCGAGGGCGACGTCCCGCACCGTGGTGAGCGGCAGGCTCTCCAGCCGGCGCCAGCCGGCGCCGCCGTCGTCGGTCTTGAAGAGGCCGACGTTAGTGGCGGCATAGAGGGTGCCCGGCCGGCGGTGATCGGCGGTCAGATTGGCGACGAGGGCCGCCCCCAGGCCGGCGTTGACCGGTTCCCAGTTGGCGCCGCCGTCGTCGCTCTTCCAGACTCCGAGGCCGCGGGCGCGGAAGCCGTCGTGGAAGGTGCGGACCGCCGCGTAGAGCGCGCCGCCCTGTGGCGCCGGCACGATCCGGGTCACCTGGGCCGCGGTCAGCCCGTCGTTCACCTCCCTCCAACTCGTTCCCCCGATGGCACCCCGGACCACGCCCAGAGCGTCGATCCCGAGATAGACGGCGACGGGGCGCAGGGCGATGTCGTTGATCGCCTCGCTGGTGCTGAAGACCGGGACCCAGGTGGCGCCGCCGTCGGTGCTGCGC
>DATAHG010000729.1:0-2676 GCA_036263295.1 Thermoanaerobaculia bacterium
TTCGAGGACACCCGCGGCGCCGACGCCGAGCGCACCTGGTGGGGGTGGAAGCCCCAGAAGGCCGCCCTGGAGTATCTCTGGCGGACCGGCGAGCTCGCCATCGTCGGCCGCGACAGCTTCCATAAGGTCTACGACCTCGCCGAGCGGGTCCTGCCCGAGCAGCACGCCGCTCCGGCGCCGGATCCCGACCAACACCTCGCCTGGGCCGGGCGGACCGCCCTGGAACGGCTCGGCGTCGCGACTCCCGGCGAGATCGCCGCGTTCTGGGCCGCCCTTTCGCCGGAGGAGGGCAAGCTCTGGAGCCGGCGGGCGGTCGAGAGCGGCGAGGCCGTGGAGGTCGAGGTGGAGGCCGTGGACGGCTCGCGCCCGCAGCGCGCCCTGGCCGTGCCCGACTGGGAGGCGCGCGCCGCCGCCCTGCCGCCAGCCCCGTCGCGGCTGCGCCTCCTCAGTCCCTTCGACCCCATCCTGCGCGACCGCAAACGGGCCCTGCGGCTGTTCGGCTTCGACTACCGGTTCGAGGCGTTCGTGCCGGAGGCCAAGCGCCTCCACGGCTACTACGTGCTCCCCCTGCTCGAAGGGGAGCGCCTGGTCGGCCGGGTGGACCCCAAGTTCCACCGCGACGAAGGGGTGCTGGACGTCCGCCAGATCTGGTGGGAGCCCGGGGTGCGGGAGAGCCAGGGGCGCAAGGCGGCCCTGGAGTCCGCCGTGGTCCGCCTCGCCCGGGCGATCGGGGCCGAGAGCTACCGGCTGCCCTTCTGAGTTGGCGAGCTAGCGGCCGGACCGCTCCAGGGCGCGCTGCATCAGGAGGTCCTGGTTGCTGCGGACCTCCTCGCCGGGCGCCGGCGAGCGCTGGACGTAGGTGCCGTCCGAACGCATCTCCCAGGCCTTCACGTTGTCGGCGAGCTGCAGGTCGAGGATCGTCTTCAGCTCCTCCTGGAGCCGGGGGTCCTCCACCGGCGCGATCGCCTCCACCCGGAAGTCGAGGTTGCGCGACATCCAGTCCGCCGAGCCGATGAAGTATTCGGGCTGGCCGGCGTTCGCGAAGTAGAAGATCCGGGCGTGCTCCAGGAAGCGGCCGACGATGCTGATCACCCGGATGGTCTCGCTGGTGCCCGGCACGCCGGGGCGCAGGCGGCAGATCCCGCGCACGATCAGGTCGATCTCCACCCCGGCGGCCGAGGCCTCGTACAGGGCGTCGCAGATCTGGCGGTCCTCCAGGGAGTTCATCTTGGCGATGATGTGCCCGCCCCGGCCCTCCTTCTGGTTCTCGACCTCGCGGGCGATCAGCTCGAGGAAGCGCTGCCGCATGTTGATCGGCGCCACCAGCAGCTTCTTGAACTTCGGCCGGTGGACGTAGCCGGTCAGCATGTTGAAGAGCTGCGCCACGTCCTCGGTGATGTCGCTGCGCGAGGTGAACAGCCCGAGGTCGGTGTAGAGCTTGGCGGTCTCGGGGTTGTAGTTGCCGGTGCCGATGTGGGCGTAGCAGCGCAGGGCGTCCTTCTCCTGCCGCACCACCAGGGCGATCTTGGCGTGGGTCTTCAGGCCGACCACGCCGTAGGCCACGTGGGCCCCGACCTTCTCCAGGGCCTCCGCCCACTCGATGTTCGCCGCCTCGTCGAAGCGGGCCTTGATCTCCACCGTCACCGCGATCTGCTTGCGCACCTCCGCCGCCCGGATCAGCGCCCGCATGTTGGGCGAGTCCGCCGAGGTGCGGTAGAGGGTCTGCTTGATGGCGAGGACGGCCGGATCGTCCGCCGCCACCTCGATGAAGCGCTGGAAGCTGGTGGCGAACGAGTCGTAGGGATGATGGACCAGGAGGTCGCCGCTGCCGGCCACCGAGAAGATGTCCACCTCCTCCGTCGGATCCGGGGAGTAGAGCCGGGGGTGGGTGACCGGCGACCAGGGGCGGTTGCGCAGCGCCGGCGACGGCGGCAGGGGCACCGCCGACAGCTTCATCAGGTCGCGCAGGGCGAGCGGCCCCTCCAGCTCGAAGACTTCGGTCTCTTCGACCCCCAGCTCCTCCGAGATCAGCTCGCGCATCCAGGCCGGCATGCCGGCGGCCACTTCCAGGCGGACCACGGTGGCGAAACGGCGTTCCCGCAGCTCCTCCTGGATCGCCTCCAGCAGGTCGTCGGCCGCCTCTTCGTTGCGCTGGACGTCGGCGTTGCGGGTCACCCGGAAGGGGTGGGACTCGACGATCTCCATGCCCGGGAACAGCCGGTCGAGGTTATGGGCAATGACCTCCTCGATCGGCACGAAGCGCAGGGTCCGCGGGAGCTGCACCCAGCGCGGCAGGATGTGCGGCGCCTTGACGCGGGCGAAGCGGACCTGCTTCTCGCCCGGCGCCTTGGCCGACACCGCGAGCGACAGGCTCATGTTGGAGATGAACGGGAACGGATGGGCCGGATCGACCGCCAGCGGGGTGAGGATGTGGAAGATCTTCTTCTCGAACTCCTCCGACAGGTGCCGGCGCTCGGAGGCTCTCAAATCCTCCCAGCGCAGGATTTCCAGGCCGTGCTGGGCGAGGGCCGGCAGCAGCTCCTCGCGCAGCAGGCGGCGCTCGCGGTCGAGCAGCGGGCGCACCGCGGCGTTGATCTCGGCGAGCTGTTGGCGCGGCGTCCGGCTGTCCGGCGGCAGCTCGCGGATGTTGCTCGCGAGCTGCTGCTTGAGCCCGCC
>DATAHG010000730.1:0-5738 GCA_036263295.1 Thermoanaerobaculia bacterium
GATCCCGAGGCACTCGGCCAGGCGTGCCATCTCGTTCAGGTGGCCCCGGGTGAAGCCGTACACCGTATTGAGGTTGTCGACCTGCATGTCGCGGCCGAGCTGGTTGACCTCCCAGTAGGGCGGGTAGCCCGGCTTGGCGTCCCCGAGGTAGTTCTCGCCGTGGATCCCGTGCGGCGCGCCGGGGCGCGCGACCATGGCCGCGAGCAGGATGCGGATCTGCTCCGGCGTGAGGAGCACGTCGTCGTCGATGCTCAGGAAGAAGAAGCCGGGCTCCTGGCGCGCCAGGCGGAAGCGGGACCCCGGCGGCGTCCGGCGCGGCTGGTCGATCAGGACGAGCCGTTCGTCGCGCAGGCGGATCCAGTCGCCGATGCGGACCTCTGGGTTGTTGTTCGAGACCACGACTTTGTCGACGAAGTCGCAGCGCAAGGCGGCCTCGGCGATCGGCTCCATGTTGCGGACCCGTTTGTAGCTCAGCAGGATGACGGTCAGCTTTTCCGGACCAGAGATCGACAGCCGCGACGAGCTCCGGATGGCGCGCCGCCAGTGGCGGTAGCCCACCCAGTAGTCCGATCGGGCTCCCCACCACCTCCCCCAGCGGTACTGCCGGGTGTAGACCAGGGAGTTGAACAGCTCATAGTAGGGGTTGGGGATCCGCATGGGTACGCCTTTCTCCGGGATGGGTCTCCAAGAGAAAGGGTACGCAAGGGCGGGGATGCGCGCCGGTCGCCCCGTCCCGGGGTTTCAACCCCGGACGGAGACGGCCGCCGCCTCCCTTTCCGGCACCTCCTCCGCCGGACCGCGCTCGCTCACCGGCGCCTGCGGCCCGCGGTTCTGGAGCAGCCGGATGGCGGCCACGCAGCCGGCCTTGGTCGCGTAGCCTTCCGCGCTGACCGCCATGGTGCGGCCGTTGTCGGCCACGAAGGACCAGCGCCACTCCCCCCGGTCGTCGCGTCGCATGCGGAAGATCGCCATGGTGGTGAAGACACCGGGGGCCGGGGCGAGGTTTAGGCGGACAGGGGCGGCGCCGGCCAACCCTTGAGCGCCCGCAGCTCGCGGAAGAGCTGGCACCGCTTCGTGAAGAATCCCCTCTTCCTCCAGGTCGCCACCCCGACGCGGTGGCAGGACAGGCAGTGCAGGACCGACCCGACGTCATGGAGGAACGGCCGCTCCTGGCCCGCCGCCCCCAGCAGCACGTCGGAGCCCATCGGGATGTCCGCCAGGTCGAGCCCGAGCAGGCGGGCGAGCCGCTCCATCTCCGCGGCATGCTCGCGGGTGAAGGCGTAGCAGGTATTGATGTTGTCCACCTGCCCTTCGAAGCCGTGCAGATTGATCTTCCAGCCCAGGCAGGTCTTCGGCGTCCGCTCGCCGAGGAAGTCCTCCCCCTGAAGGCCGTGCGGCGCCGTGGGACGGGCGACCAGCTCCTCGAACAGCCGCCGGACCTGACCCGGATAGAGAAAGACGTCGTCGTCGATGCTCAGGAAGTAGGGGCCGGGCTCCTCGAGCGCGATCTGATAGCGGATGCTGCACGGGGTCGGCCGTGGCTGGTCCAGGAGATAGACCCGGCGGTCCCGGATCTGCACCCAGTCGGCGATGCGGTGCTCCGGGTTGTTGTTGGAGACCACGATCTTCTCGACGAAGCCGCAGCGCAGCAGGCTCCTCACCATCGGCTCCAGGTTGCGCACCCGCAGATAACTCAAGAGGATGACGGTCAGCTTCTCCGGACCGGGGAACGGCTCCCGCCGCGCGGAGCGCGCGTCCCACTGCCAGCGCAGATAGCCTGCCGCGTAGAGCAGGCGGCCGGGGAGCCAGTTGTATTGGCGGGGATGAAGAGTGGACTGGATCAGCTCGTGGAACGGATTCGGGATCGGCATGACGGCCCTCCTCGCACTTACTTCAAGGGTGCGAGGAGGGCCGATCCGTGCGACGCCTACGGCTGCCCCGATGCAGGCGCCGCCGGAGCCGCCGCCGCCGCGGCCGTCTTCTCCGGCCGCAGCACCCCCAGCACGTAGCGGTCCTTCGGCAGGTAGGTCCGGGCGGCGGCCTGCATGCGCTCCGCGGTCACCCGCTCCACCAGCTCGTCGTAGCGCAGGATGTCCTTCGGGTCGAACCCTTCGGAGTAGTAGACCTCCAGGATCTGCAGCCAGAACTGGTTCTCCTTGAGCGCGAGCTGACGGTTGCGCCGCTCGGTCTCGCGAATCTGCTGGACGTAGTTTTCCGGCACGCCGTTCTTCTGGATCGACTCGATCTCCCCGAAGGTGGCCTGGACCAGCTCGTCCGCCTTGGCCGGATCGCAGGTGAAGCTGATCGCCAGGTTGTACTGCTGGCGCGGCCGCTGGGCGAAGTCCGAGGAGACCTCGACGCCATAGACGGCGCTCAGGTCCTCGCGCAGGATCTCGCGCAGCCGGATCTCCAGCAGGGTCGCGAGCGCCCCCAACATGTGCCGGTTCTCGCGGTCGAAGGCGGACTCGCCGGTGAAGACGATCTGCACCTGCGCCTTGGGCTCCAGTCCCTTGTTGACGTTCACCTTGACCACTCCGGTGGGGAGCCGGACGCCGACGTCACGCCAGGTCTCCTTGCGGCCGGTGGCCGGCAGGCTCGCGATGTAGGTCTGCACCAGCGGCTTGATCGACTCCGGCGTGAAGTTGCCGACCAGGATGAAGGTGAAGCCCGAGAAGTCGGCGAAGCGGTCGCGGTAGACCTTCTCGGCCTTCGCGAGGTCGATCTTCTTGACGAAATCCGGGGTGAGCGGCTGCCAGCGCGGGTGGTTCCCGGTGAGGGCCTTGGTCATCTCGTCCTGGAAGACCTCGTCGGGCTGGGCCAGGCGGTTGGCGATGAAGGCCTGCATGCGGGTGAGGAACGACTGGAAGGCCGTCTCGTCCCGGCGCGGCGCGGTGAGCCGCAGGCTCACGAGTTGGAACAGGGTCTCGACGTCGCGCGGCGCGGCGCCCCCCTGGATCCCCTGCTCGAGCTGGGAGATGAAGGTCGAGGCCGAGGCGAGCTTTCCGGCCAGGGCCTTTTCGAGCGAGATCGGATCGAAGGTGCCGACGCCCCCCTCCTCGACCAGCGTGGACGCGAAGAGGGCCGAGGGGAAGTCCTCGTCCGACACCACCGAATGGCCGCCGGGGCCGAAGCCGAGGAGCAGGATCTGGTCGTTCTGGTAGTCGGTCGGCTTGAGCACGACCTTGACTCCGTTCGAGAGGCGCCACTCGGTGATCCCGAGCTCCTCGATCTTCTTCTCCTGGACGACGGCGCCCGCCTTGGGCGCCACCGGCAGCAGCGGGCCGTCCACCGTGCGGTCGACGTAAGCCTGGACCGGGCTCGCCGCGGCCTTCTGGAAGATCGCCAGCAGCTCCTTCTCGGTGGGCACCGGCACGCCCGGCTTGTCGGGGGCGTTGACCAGGATCACCCGGTTGGCGTCGCGGTTCCACTCGCTCGCCAGGCGATTGACGTCGGCGAGGGTGATGGTGGGCAGCAGGGCGTTGACCAGCTCGCGCTCCATGGGGATGCCGGGCACCGGCTCCTGCTGGGTGAAGTTGCGGATGTACTCGGAGGAGAAGTTGGACGACTCCAGCTTGTCGAGCTCGCGGTAGGCCTGCTCGTAGTAGACCAGGAGGTCCTTCTTGACGCGGTCGAGCTCGGTCGCGGTGAAGCCGTGGCGCTGCACCCGCTCGGTCTCGGTGAGGAGGGCCGCGAGGCCGCGCGGGATCTCGCCGTCGCGCACCCCGACCGCCTGGTAGGCCACCTCGCTGGTGCGCACGTAGACGCCGGACTGCGAGCCGGCCCACAGGAACGGCGGATCGGCGCCGCGGGCGATCTCGGCGAGCCGGGCGTTGAGCATCGAGTGGTAGAGCCCCTCGGTCAGGGAGCGGCGGTAGTCGCCGACGGTGTCCTCGGGACGCTTGGGGATCTTGGTGTAGACCGCTACGCTGGTGTCGCTCGCCTCCGGATCGGTGGCGATCGAGAACAGGGTGCTCGGATGGTCCGGCACGTTGTAGACCGGCCGCGGGCGCTCCTTCTTCGGCCCCTTGAGGCCGGCGAAGCGCTGGCGGATCATCTTTTCGACCTGGGCGCGGTCGAAGTCGCCGACCGCCACCACCGCCATCAGGTCGGGGCGGTACCAGTCCTCGAAGAAGCGCTTGAGGGCGGCGGGCGGGGCGTGCTCCAGGATATCCATCTTGCCGATCGGGATCCGCTCGGCGTAGCGCGAGCCCTGGAACAGGACAGGGAACTGCTTGTCCTGCATGCGGGCCTCGGCGCCGCGGCCGACGCGCCACTCGGAGATGACGACGCCGCGCTCCTTGTCCACCTCTTCCGGGTCGAAGGCGATGGCGCTCGCCCAGTTCTCCAGGATGCTCAGCCCCTTCTCCAGGTACTCCGGCTTGTCGGTCGGGACGCGCAGGGTGTAGACCGTCTCGTCGAAGCTGGTCGAGGCGTTGACGTCGGCCCCGAACTGCATGCCGACCGTCTCCAGGTAGTGGAGCAGGTCCTGCTTCTGGAAGTCGCGGGTGCCGTTGAAGGCCATGTGCTCGACGAAATGGGCGAGCCCCTGCTGGTCCGGGTCTTCGAGGACCGAGCCGGCGTTGACCGCGAGCCACAGCTCGGCCCGGCCTTCGGGCCGGCGGTTCGCCTTGATGTAGTAGGTCAGCCCGTTCGGGAGCTTGCCGATCGTCAGGTTGGGATCGGTCGGCAGCCGGGCCGCGGGGTTCCGGACCAGGGCCTGCGTGGACGGCGAGACCACGGTGGCCGGAACGGGGGCCGCGGCCGGCTGGGGAGCCGGAGCGGCGGACTGCCCGGAGGCGGCCAGCGGGAGCAGGGCGGCGAGCGCGGAGAGGAGGAGCCGGGAGCTTTGTCTTGATTTCATATGGGGTATCGGTCGGTATCGGGGTCTGCTCGGAGCGGACCATCAGGACTACGAACGTCGCACCCTCCCCCGCGGATTCCCCGCCGAAAAGAGAGGCTCCTGGGTTACAGTTGAAATCATCACTCGGGAAGGGCGTCATGACCGCGAAGCACCCCGACACGCCTCTGCCCTCCTTGCAGGAAGAAAATGAACGGCTGCGGGCCGAGGTCCGGCGGTTGCGGGCCGAGCTGTGCAGCCGCCAGGGCGAGGCCTCGCTGGTCGCGCAACGCTACCGCAGCCTGATCGAGCGGCTCGACGCCATCTTCTGGGAGGCGGACGTCGAGACCTTCGAGTTCACCTACGTCAGCCCGCGCGCCGAGCCGATGCTCGGTTATCCGATGGACCGCTGGCTCCACGAGAAGGGCTTCTGGGTCCGGATTCTCCACCCCGACGACCGCGATTGGGTGGTCGAGAGCTGCATGCGCGCCACCGCGGAGGGGCGGGACAACGACTTCGTCTACCGCGCCATCGCCGCCGACGGCCGGCTGGTCTGGCTACGCGACATGGTCTACGTCGAGATGGACGCCGCCGGCACGCCGCGGCTCTTGCGCGGGGTGATGCTCGACATCACCGCCCAGATGCAGGTCGAGAACGAGCTGCGGCGCACCGGCGCGGCCAAGGATCAGTTCCTCGCCATGCTCGCCCACGAGCTGCGCAACCCTCTGGGGGCGGTGAGCAACGCCCTGCAGGTGATGCGCAGCACGCGCCCCGGGCAGGCCGCCTGGGAGCGGGCGTTCCAGGTGATCGAGCGCCAGGTCCAGCTCCAGGTGCGGATCCTCAACGACCTGCTGGAGGTCTCGAGCCTGTCGCGCGGCAAGGCCGCGAGCCACCGCGAGCG
>DATAHG010000731.1:0-6760 GCA_036263295.1 Thermoanaerobaculia bacterium
CGGATCCAGCGGGAGACTTCGCGAAGGATCTCAGTCCTAGAAAGCCGCGGTATCCCCGACACTCGCGAAGCGGCCCGCCGGGTTGGCATAGGTCTTCACCTTGCCCGTGACCGTGTCGGTCACGGTGATCTTGTATTCGACGTTCGACAGCGCACCGTAGAAGAACCAGAACTTGCCATTGAGGGCGGTGCCGTCCAGCGCCTTCGCCACGACCTCCACGTTGGATGAATTGAAGAACCAGAAATAGCCGGTGTCGCCGCTGAGCGGCACGGCCTGGCCCTGGCCGGTGTGGCCCTGGAAGTCTTTCCAGGCGACTTCTACCGCGAAGCGGTTGCCGTTGAGGCAGAGCCGCCGCGGTCCGGCCTGGCAGGTGCCGGTGGCGGCGGCGGAGTCGATGTGTTCTTCGGCCTTTGCGGCGGAGACCGAAGGCGCTACGGCTGGCGCGGTCGAGAAGGCGCCGAGCGGCCCGAAGGCCTGGGTGTCGCCGACGCTCGCGAAATTGCCAGACGGGTTGAAGTAGCGCCGGGTCAGACGGGTCTGGAGGTCGGTCACGGTCAGGGTGTATTCGACGCTGGACAGGGCGCCGTAGAACACCCATTCATGGCCGTTCAGGCCGCGGCCGTCCAGCACCTTGACGATGACCTCGACGTTGGCCGGATCGAAGAACCAGAAATAGCCGGTGTCGGCGGTGAGCGCCACGGCGTTGCCGACGCCGTGGTTCCTCTGGAAGTCCTTCCAGGAAACCTCCACCTGGTAGCGGTTGCCCAGGCAGAGCCGGGTGGAGGAGGGGTGACAGGTGGCCGGCTCGGTTCCGAGCGGCAGGGCCCAGAGCTCCGGGCCGGTCAGACCGTCATTGGCCACGAAGTAGAGCCGGCCGCCCGCGGCGGTCAGGTCGCGCGGCGCGGCGGAGAGCCCTTCCGGAGCGATGTCCTGGACCAGGCGGGTCCCCCCGGCGCTGCCGTCGGTCTGCCAGAGCTCGGCCCCGTGGACCCCGTCGTTGGCGCTGAAGAAGAGCCGGCCGTTCGCGACCGCGAGCCCGGTGGGGCGGGAGTCGTTCGAGCCGGGCGCGATGTCGCGCAGGAGAACGGTGCCGGCCGCGGTCCCGTCGCTTTTCCAGACCTCGCCGCCTCTGCTGCCATCGTCGGCGACGAAGTAGAGGGCGCCATTGAACGAGGTGAGGAAGGTCTGCTGCCCCAACCACTCGCGGTCCACGAAGGTCCGTACCGGGGCGATGTCGTCCGCGGTGGCGCGCCAGAGCGTCGGCAGGTCATCGTCCTTGGAGAAGAAGTAGAGAGCCCCCTGATGAGCCGTGAGATCCCAGGTGGAGCGGAAACGGAAAGCGGTCGTGCCCACTTGGCGGGCGACTCCCGCGATGCTGTCGATCACCCACATCTCGTCTACCTGGCCGCCGACGTCGAAGGCGAAGAAGATCTGAGAGCCGACCCGGACGAAGGAGAAGTACCGGACGGGCAGGGGCCTCTGCCCGGACAGGACCCGGCGGCTGCCGGCGGCGGTGCCGTTGCTGAGCCAGAGCTCATGGGTATCGCCGTCTTCCGAGGTTCCGCCGAGGATCAACTCCTGGCCCGTGCCGTTGACCGAGTGGATGGTCAAGCCGGGCAGATCGAAGGCTTTGCCCGTGCCGGCGACGGTGCCGTCGCTCTTCCACAGCTCACTGCTGCGGGCGTTCTGGTCGTAGACCACGAAGTAGACGGCGCTCCCCAGAGGAATGAGGCTCGACACCAGACTCTGCGGGCGGTTGAGCAGGGCCACCTGCCGCAGACCGCCGGAGGTGCCGTCCGTGCGCCAGATCTCGTGGGAGGAGGAGCCCTCCCGGAGAAAGAAAATCTGGCCGGTCGCGGCGACCAGACCGAAGGGAGCGCCGGAGAAGAAACAGGACCCTCCGAGAGCGGTCGCCGCCTGCGTGCTCTCCGCCGAGCCCGTGGTCTGCCAGACCTCGCGGTCGAACCCTTCGGCGCAGCCGGTGAAGAAGAGGCGGTCGCCCAGCGCGGTCAGGAACGAGGGCTCGGCGCCGTTGTCGGAGCGGACAGGTCGTTGACCATGCGGGTTCCGCGCGCGGTGCCGTCGGACGTCCAGAGCTCCTGGCCGTAGGTGAGGTTGCCGGCCGCGAAGAAGATCCTGCCGTCCGCCCCGGCGGTGGCTTCGAGCCCCTCGTCGCCGAGGAGTTGGACGTCCGGGCCGGGGGCGGCGACCCGCCGGGTACCGGCGGCGGTGCCGTCGCTTCGCCAGAGGGACTGGGGGGCTGGATACTGCGCCTCGCGGCCGGCGAAGACGGCTCCCCCGGGGACGGCGACCAGGGTCGAGAGGACGCCGCCGCAGTGTGCCGGGCAGAGGTCCTGGACCATGCGGGTTCCGCCCGCGGTGCCGTCGGTGCTCCAGAGCTCCTGAGCATCGCTGTCGCCGGCTGTGAAGAGGACGCGGTTGCCGGCCCGGACGAGCTTGAGGCGCACCTGCATGCAGACCGGCTCCGCCAGATCGCAGAGGGGGCTCAAGGGGTGGGTCGACTCCGGCGTGCCGGAGGTCGCCCAGAGCTGGTTGCCGTGCAGGCCGTCGTTGGCGACGAAAACTACCTTGCCGCCAAGGTCCACGAAGGAGTCGGGGGTGACATATTCGCTGAACGGGGTGTGATATCCGAAATCGGTGATCCGCATCGTACCGGCCGCTGTGCCGTCACTGCGCCACAACTCGCGGCCGTGCGTCACGTCGTCGGCGGCGAAATAGAGCCGGTTGCCGGACGCCCAGAAGCCGGGCGGCACGAACGGATAGGAGTTGGCGAATTGGGTGAGAGGCCGAGTCCCCGCCGCGGTGCCGTCACTCGTCCACAGCTCGGAGCCCTCCTCGCCGTCGCTGCCCACGAAAAAAAGGCGGCTGCCGGCGGCGGTCAGCGAGCCCGGGTACTGATTGAGCGGAAAGGTCTTGACGAGCTTCGTCCCGGCGGCCGAGCCGTCGGTGACCCAGAGGTCGGTCACCCCGTCGCTCGGCTGGGAGGTGTAGAACACCCGCTCGCCCGCCGCGACCAGGGTGAAGACGTAGGAGCCGTTCCAGGAGGGAGTGAGAGGCGCGACCCGGACGGTGCCGGCGACCGTGCCGTCGGTGCGCCACACTGCGCAGCCGGTACCCGCCGCGCAGGCATTGTAGAAGAGGTACCGGCCGGTGAAGGCGAAGCCGCTCGTCTCCTGGTTGAGCAGGTTGTTGGCGTTCGGATCCGTCAGCGGAAACGTCCCGGCGCGGGTGCCGTCCGAGCGCCAGAGCTGCAGAGGATCGGAGTAGAAGCCGCTGTCCGTCGATCCCACCCAGTAGACCAGCCCGCGCTGGGTGCCGAGGATCCGCGACTGCGACGAGCACACACCGGGGCAGACGTCGGCCAGCATCTCGGTGCCGCCGGAGGAGCCGTCGCTGACCCAGACCTCCTGGCCGCTGCTCGGCTCGCTGGCGAGGAAGACGACCCGGTTCCCCAATGCGGTGAGGTGGACCGGCTCGGAGCTGGTATCCGCCGACGTCGGCGTGCCGGAAATCAGATCGCGGACCAGATAGGCCGCCGGGCCCGTGGAGGTCGGAGTCGTCGCGGCGGTCGCGGGAACGCTTCCCAGGACGACGGCGATGGCGGCGAGGACCGGGGCGAAGCTCCTTCTGGGATGTCTCGGCAAGGCGATGCTCCTCATGACCGCGGCCTCAGAAGGCCGCGGTATCGCCGACGCTGGCGAAGCGGCCGGCGGGGTTGGTGTAGGTCTTGGTCTTGCCCGTGGTGGTGTCGGTGACCGTGATGCGATATTCGACGTTCGACAGGGCGCCGTAAAAAAACCAGAACTTGCCGTTGAGGGCGGTGCCGTCGAGCGCCTTGGTGACCAGCTCGACGTTGGCGGCGTCGAAGAACCAGAAATAGCCGGTGTCGCCGCTGAGCGGCACGGCCTGGCCCCGGCCGGTGTTGCCCTGGAAATCCTTCCAGGCGACCTCGACCGCGAAGCGGCCGCCGTTGAGGCAGAGGCGCTCCGGGCCCGCCTGGCAGGAGCCGGCGGGGGCCGCGGCGCTCCGCTCGGCGCGCGGCGCCGTCGCCGGGATCCGGGGCGCGGCCGCGGGCGCGGTCGAATAGGCGCCGCGCGGGCCGAAGCCCTCGGTGTCGCCGACGCTCGCGAACACGCCGCTCGGATTGCGGTAGCGCCGGCTCAGGCCGGTCTGGGTGTCGATCACGGTGACGGTGTATTCGACATTCGAGAGGGCACCGTAGAAGACCCACTGGTGGCCGTTCAGGCCCTGGCCGTCGAGCACCTTGACCACTGCCTCGACATTGGCCGGATCGAAGAACCAGAAATAGCCGGTGTCGCCGGTGAGCGGCACCGCCGTGCCCGCTCCGGCGTTGCCCTCGAAGTCCTGCCAGGCGATCTCGACCTGGAAGCGGCCATCGCCGAGGCAGAGATGGGCGGGAGAGGGCTGGCAGCCGGTGCCGGTGAGGGACAGGGCCCACAGCTCGCGCCCGGCGAGGCCGTCGTCCGCCGCGAAGTAGAGCCGCCCGCCGGCCACCGTGAGGTCGGCGGGCGCTGACGAGCTGGCGAGCGGAGCAATGTCCTGCACCAGCCGGGTGCCGGTGGCGGTGCCGTCGCTCTCCCACAGCTCGCGCCCATGGACGGGCTCGGTCGCCGCGAAGTAGAGCCGGCCGGCGGCCACCGTGAACGAGGCGGGGGAGGAAGACTCGGCGCCGGGGGAGATGTCGCGCACCGGCACGGTGCCGGCGGGAGTGCCGTCGGTCCGCCACAGCTCCTCGCCCTCCTGGCCGCCGGAGGCGGCGAAGTAGAGGGCGCCGCCGAAGGGGGTGAGCCCGCGCTCGCGGCGGTAGAAGCCCGGGTCCTCGAACGCCCGCAGGAGGAACGTGCCGAACTGGGTGCCGTCCGAGCGCCAGAGCTCGGCGCGGTTCCCCTGCCCGGCGAAGAAATAGAGCGCCCCCTGGAAGGCCACGAGCCCCCAGGACTGCAGCTTGTTGGGCGACGCCCTCTCCGGCAGCTCGGCCACCCGATGCGTGCCGGCGGCGGTGCCGTCGGTCTCCCAGATCTCGGGCTTGTCGCTGGAGCCGAGCGCGGTGAAGAAGACGCGCGCTCCCAGGCGGGCGAAAAGGATCTCGTCGCCCTCATAGAAGAATTCCAGGAAGCCGCTGCCGGCGTTGAGGATCTCGCGGGTGCCGGCCGGCGTGCCGTCGCTGCGCCAGATTCGCTGGGTGCTGTCGGCGACCAGCAGGTATAGCTCGTCGCCGACCGCGACCATGTGTTCCAGGCGCCCGCCGGAGATCTCGAACGCCTTGACCGTTCCCTGCGCAGTGCCGTCGCTACGCCAGACCTCCGACTGATAGGGCGAATCGGTGTGGACCTCGAAGTAGATCCGGCCGCCGAGGACCACCGGTTGCCGGAAGACAATCGAACGGCCGGCGGCGAAGTCGGTCAGCCGCACCGGGCCGGCCGGCCCGGTGCGCCAGAGCTGGTCGTGCTCCGAGCCCTCCCGGGAAAGGAAAAACAGGGTGTCACCGACCGCCGTGAGACCGTAGGGGGCGGCCGTCGAATCGCAGTAGCTGGACGGTTCGGTCCAGACCGACACGGTGCTCGCGGCGGAGCCGGTGGTCTCCCAGAGGCCGATCTCCGGGCCGCAGGCGAGGAAGAACAGGCGCTCGCCGAGCGGCCGCAGGTCGTGCGGCGAGCTCTCGAGCACCAGGTCCGTGGCGCTCAGGAATAGCTGGGAGCTGGCGGGAGTGCCGCGGCTGATCCAGAGGTCCCGCGAGGAGTGGTCGCGATTGTAGACGTTGAAGAAAAAACGGCCGTCCGGCGTGCGCACGGGGAGCGAATATCGCACCTGCGCCGCATCCGACCCGCCCTGCGGGAAGGCGGTGAGGCGATGGGTGCCCGCCGTCGTGCCGTCGGTGAACCAGAGGTCGAGCCCGGAGCGCGAGGTGGTGTTGAAGTACAGCCCGCCCGAGCCCGCGACCGGGTCCGAGAAGAGATTGCCGCAAGTGCCGCCGCAATCGAGCTGCCGGGTGCCGCGCGCCGTGCCGTCGGAGGTCCAGATCCCCCCGTGGGTGTTGTCCGGCAGGGCGGCGGGGAACAGCAGCCGGATGCCGGTCGAGACGAGGCCCGATCCGACTCCGCCGACGCGTGGCAGCGCGCAGGAGGGGCATTCGTCCGCCAGCGGCCGGGTCGAATCGCGGGTGCCGGTGGTCACCCACAGGGCGGGGATCTCGAACCCGTCGGTGGCCTGGAACAGGAAGCGGTCGCCGACGACGGCGAAGAAACCGTAGCCGAAGTCGTCCCCGAACGGCTGGTGGAAGTCGAAGTCGGTGACCGCGAAGGTGCCCGCCGTCGTCCCGTCGCTGCGCCACAGCTCGTCCTCGTGGAGAACGTCGTTCACGATGAAGTAGACGAGGCCGCCGGCGACCTTGAAGACCCAGGGATCGAAGCTGTCGGTGACGGCCGGAAAGGGGGTGGCCGGCGCGAACTGGGTCAGGGCCCGGGTGCCCGCGGCGGTGCCGTCGCTGGTCCACAGCTCGCTGCCCTGGCCGTCGTTGGCGATCAGGAACAGGCGCCCGCCGGCGGCGGTGAGGGCCTCGGGAAGGCCCGGCTGCGCAAAGGACTTGAGGCGGACCGAGCCGGGCCCGCTGCCGTCGCTCACCCAGAGCTCGTTGAAGGCGTTGAAGAAGACCCGGTCGCCGACCGCCGTCAACTGGCTGGGCCGGCCGTGCGTGCTGGCGAGGCCGGGAACCGGCCCG
>DATAHG010000732.1:0-7136 GCA_036263295.1 Thermoanaerobaculia bacterium
CAGATCGTCGAGGCCGCCGACGGACGGCTCGACGACTGGCTGTTCAACAGCGCGACCGACAACCCGGCCGATCCGGCCTGGAGCGGCGCTCTCCTGTACTACATCCGTCTGAGCACGCTCGCCCGCACCGACCGCCGCGACAAGGAGTACCAGGCGCCGGTGCTGGCGCGGGTCGAGGACCGGGCCTATGTCGCCGCTCACCGCTTCAACCTGCGCAACGACCGGATGTTCCGCCGGCGCCTGCTGCAGACGGTCGTGGACATGAGGAACCTCTGATGGAAACGCGGATCGACATTTCCCGGCGCGGCGAGCGCGGCAGCGCCTACGTCATCGTCCTGTTGGCGCTCGTGGTCCTCACCATCCTGGGGCTTGCCCTGGCCTTCGTGACGCAGACCGAGGTCCAGGTGGGGGCGACCGAGCGCTCGGTCAACCGCACCTTCTACTCCGCCGATTCTGGCCTCGGGGTGGCCGCCGCAGACGCCCTGGCGAGCGGCCGCTACGAGTCGCAGACCCTGGTGCTCAATCAGACTGCGGTCGGCAATCTCAACGTCGCCGACCGCGTCGATGTGTCGCCAATGGCGCCGATCCTGACCGTGCGCTGCGACTGGTGTCCGGCCAACGACGACGGCGTGCCGAAGTTCTGGAAAGTCCACCATGCCGTCACCGCCACCGCCGGCCGGGTGGCCTGGACGGGGGCCGGCGCGCCCCCGGACGACGCCACCGTGCTGGGCCAGAAGACGCTCAGCGTGATGTTCGAATTCCAGCCCTGGCCAAGTCCTCCGACGGAATCCATCGCTGAGGCCGATGAGCTGCAAAAAGTGAAGTTCTGAGGAACCGACGACGCTGTCTTTTTTCGGAGGGGCTCCCATGGCTCCCAGTAGATCGAACCAGAAGCCGAAACACCCGCTCGCGTCCCGCCAGCTCGCCGCTGTTCTCGCCGGCCTTGGCCTGCTCGCACTCGCGGGCCCGCAGGCCTCTGCCGACGACCGCAATCTGTTGCGCGAATCGACCGGCGACCCCTACGTCTTCATCCTGTTCGACACCTCGGGCTCGATGCATTGGACGCCCAAGTGCCCGGTCCTGGTGGACAAGCCGGACCCCTCCGATCCCACCGGCAAGAAGATGATCAAGGTCCAGGAGCCGGCCAACGCGGCCGACTGCCCGGTGCTCTGCCCGGACGGTGACTGCTACGCCCCACGGTCGGGCGACGATCCGAACGCCAAGTTCTATCTCGCCAAAGAGGCGCTCTACAAAGTGCTGCAGGACGTCGATGGCATCAGCTTCGGCTTCGCCACCTACAACCAGGACAACCTCCGCCTGCGCGCCAAGCATTGGCTCTACAAGGCGACCTCGGCCGGACCGGTCATCCCGGCGTCGGGATCCTCCTCGCCGGCTCGCGCCCTGCCCGCCGTCAACGACCAGGAGGTCTTCGGCTTCCTCTGGACCTGCGACAACGGCTCCGGCGACCAGGAGGCGGGCTGCGCCCGCGCCACCCCGTCCGATCTCAACGACCCCTGGAAGCTGAACCGCGTCCTGCGCCTCCCCAAGGGCGGCACTCTGTTCAACCAGGCTCAGGTCGTCTACGTTCGCCAGGGCAGTACCACCAGCGGTCCGGTCTACCGGGTGGAGTACACGCCGAAGTCGGGCTCCTATGGCGCCAATCTCACCGTCACCGTGCGGGCCGACCTCTGCACCAACAGCAGTTGCTCCACCCGCACGCTCGTCGACCAGAAGGACGTCACCTTCGCCCTGATCGGCGAGTTCGCCTCCTGGGACAACCAGGTGTCCCGCGGCCCCTCGGAGGCCGGCTACTTCACCCAGGCCACGGCCAGCGACGTGATCGTCGACACCAGCGCGGCCTCCACCTGCAACGTCGGCTGGGACTCCAACGACGACACCTCGAACGACCTGTACGACAGCACCAGCTTCCGTTGGACGACCACCACCGACCCCGACGGCCGCGGCACCAAGTACACGATCGGCGACGTGCTGCCGCTCGACTGGGTGCGCGATCACAAGCGCGATGTCATGTCCCGCCTGGCGCCGAACACCGCGATCGACGCGTCAGCGGTGCCCGACTTCCGGACCTCGGTGTATTTCAACAGCACCCCCGCCGCCGGCAAGGACTACCTGACGCTCAAGAACGCCCTGGCCCGGCCGCTGGCCGCCTCGGGCAGCACGCCGCTCGGCTACTCGGTCCGCTCCTTCCGCACTTGGTACGCCGGCTGCGACAACGGGAGCTGCCCGAAGGGGAGCGGCTGGAAGCACGTCGCCGCGACGCGCGACCCCGACTGGGGCTGCCGGCGCAAGTTCCTGCTGATCATCACCGACGGCGACGACACCTGCGGCGGCCCCGACCCCTGCTCCAGCACCGCCGCCCTGCTCTCGCAGGAAGGCATCACCACCTATGTGGTCGCCTTCGGCGTCGAGAACAAACCCGGCAACAAGCTGAACTGCATGGCCGCCAACGGCGGCAGCGGCAACCCGATCTACCCGCAGAACCAGGGCCAGCTCATCAAGGCGCTGACCGATATCTTCGGCCAGATCAAGGAGAAGGCGAGCGCCTTCGCCTCCGCCGCTGTGCCCTCGGTCCAGGCCGAGGTGGCCGACCGCATCTATCTGTCGAGCTTCACGCCGCTCAACGGCGCCTCGGTCTGGGACGGCCACCTCGACGCCTATCTGAAGCCGCTGCCCCTGACCGCCGACGGCAAGCCCGACCGCAATCGCGCCTGCCCGTCGTCGTCGAGCTCGAACCGCAGTAGTTGCCACCTCTGGGACGCCGGGGTCACCCTGGTCGGACAGGCGCCGACCGCGACCGACCTCGCCGCCGCCTCGACGCTCGACAACAGCGTCCTCAAGCTCGGCCTGGCGAGCGACCAGCGCCGCGTGTTCCATACCAAGCAGGCCTTCGCCGACAGCGTGCCGACCTCCCTGCGGCTGTTCGGCCCGCCCGGCACCGATCCCGACTGGAGCGATTTCCTGGGCGGGCTCAAGATCACCTTCGACGCGACGGTCCCGTCGTCCGTCACGGCGGCGCGCAACCGCGGCCTGGCCATCCTCAAGCAGACCTTGCAGATCAAGACCCAGGATGTCACCGAGCCGAACGGCACCGTCCGCAACATCCGCTACGTGCTCGGCGACATCTTCCATTCCGACCCAGTGATCGTCGATCGGCCGAACGACTTCGGGTTCTTCTCCTCCGACCTCAACGGCAACGCCGATCCCCTCTGCACCAACAACCCGGGCTACCGCTGCTACGCCGACAAGCACCGCCTGCGCCGCAAGATGCTGATGGTGGGGAGCAACGACGGCCAGCTCCACTTCTTCGACGCCGGCGTCTGGAATCCGTCGAAGGACAAGTTCGGCGACGGCACCGGCACGGAGATCTTCTCGTTCATCCCGCGTCTGGTCCTGCCGGTCGTCCGCGAGCTGGTGGAAGGCAAGCCGGTGCGCCAGATCTTCGGCATCGACTCGACGCCGCGCATCGACGACGTCTTCATCGATCCCAAGCACAGCGGCACGCCGACCCCGGCCGAGCGCGAGTGGCGCACGGTGGTCATCGGCGGTCTGCGCGAAGGCGGCTCCCTCGACGGCGGCGGCATGGTCGCCGATTTCGTGAGCGGCTACTACGCCCTCGACATCACCCAGCCCGACCGCCTGACCACCGACAACGAGCCGGTCGATCAGAGTGTCGTGCCGTCCTGCCTGTCGCTCAACAACAACACGGTCTCGGGTTGCGGCACCCTGCCGTTCCCCGCCGTCCTGTGGGAGACCACCGACGCCAAGCTGGGCGCGCGCTACGACGAAGACGCCAACGGCTTCCCCGACCTCGGACAGACCTGGTCGGTGCCGACCGTCGGCCGGGTCCGGGTGGACAACGGCACCGCGATCGTCGAGAAGTACGTGGCGATCTTCGGCGGCGGCATGGACGCCGAGCACAAGCTCAGCCCCGTGCGCGGCAACTGGGTCTACATGGTGGACATCGAGACCGGCAAAACCATTTACAAGCGCCGGGTCACCGGAGCGGTCGCGGCCGAGCCGGCGGCGCTCGACGTCGATCTCGACGGCTTCCTCGATACCCTTTACATCGTCACCACCGCGGGCTTCGTCTATAAAGTGGACATCCGGAGCGCCGGCCATCTGGTGAACACCACGATCACCAAGGACCGCTTCCTGCCGCCGCTCGCATCGAACCAGACCGAGAAGCGCATCGACGCGGCCGACTGGGTGCCGTTCCAGATCTTCAACACGCAGAATCGCCCGATCTACTTCGCGCCGACCGTCTTTTATGTCGCGAAGCTCAACCGCTTCGCGCTCGCCTTCGGCACCGGCGACCGCGAGGACCTGTGGAACTTCAACAACGAAGAGGGGCGCTTCTACCTTATCATCGACGACAACTTCGCCGCGGTGAACACCACCGCGAACAACTCGCGCACGGAGGCCAACTACCAGGAGATCCAGGCCGAGGGAGCCGCCTCCGCCGCCACCTCCGACTTCGTGCAGAACCCGGGCACCGGCAAGCAGCGCGGCTGGTTCCTGCGCCTTGATCCGGATGAAAAAGTGATCACCCAGGCCTTCGGCCTCTCGGGCATCGTGATCTTCTCCAGCTTCCAGCCGCAGATCGAGATCTCCGGTGCCAGCTCCGGCAATGGCAACGGCGGCAACCGGCAGGACGACAATATCTGCTCGCGCAGCGGCGACAGCCGGATCTTCGTGGTCTACGCCAACAACGCCAACTCGATCATGAGCGTCGAGGGCAACCCCTCCCGCTTCCGGGTCGTGCCCGAGTTCGTGACCAACCCCTACGTCGAGCAGGGCTCGACCAAGAACCCGGACAACCTGGGGACGCCCAACTCCGAGCAGCTCGACCTGACGCAGAAGGCGATCCTCCAGGCGCTCAAGAAGTTCTTCCCGGCCGGCACCAAGTTCGGCAACTACTGGATCAGCGTGAGCGGCATCCGGTCTGACACCGGCTACGAGCGATACGCTACGATTCCGGTCGGAATCATCCAGCGGAACTGGAAGGAGCACTGAGCATGAGGAAGTCTCGGATTTGCGCCGCGGCGGCGCTCGGCGCCGCCCTGCTGGCCGGACCGGCCGGCGCCGACTGGCTGGTCACCAAGGAAGGCGGCCGGCTCGAGACCCAGGGGCCCTGGAAGATCAAGGGCAAGCTGGTGATCTTCACGCAGGCGGACGGCACCCTGGGGTCGCTGCGCCTGCCCGAGGTGGACCTCGAGGCCAGCGCCAACGCCACCTTCGACGAGATGGAGGACCGGGACTTGCCGCCGCCTCCGCCGGCGCCGGCGCCGAAGAAGAAGTCGATCCGCAGCCTGACCGACGCCGACTTCGCCAAGCCGGAGCCGGTGCCGCCGGGGGAGGAGGGGCAGGAGGCCGCGGACGGCACCCGCCGGCCCGTGAAGGCCGAAGCCAAGCCGGCGGGCCGCCCGGAAGGGCGCGTGTCGGTCGCCAACTGGCAGCGGCTGGACCGCGCCGAAAAGGACGGCCTGGAGATCACCGGGACCCTGCGCAATGACGGCGGCGATATCGCCACCGGGCTCGGGGTCACGGTCCGCCTCTTCGACGAGCAGGGCACTCTCGTCGCGACCGGGGAAGGGGTTCCGACCACGAATTCGATCAAGCCCCAGGGGGTGGTGAACTTCCGCGCCGCCTTCCCCGGCGTCTTCAGCTTCAAGGACGTGAAGTTCGAGGTCCGGAGCTGGGGGCTCGACCTGGCGCCGGGCCCCAAGGGCGGCGAGAAGTCGGAGAAGAAGGAAGAGCGGTAGGGAGCCCCGGAGGGGCTCAATCCCAGTAGGCCGGGGTTTCAACCCCGGCCGGGGGGAGGCGCCCTGCGTCAAGCCGCCCGCGGCCTCCGCCGGCCGGGGTCTCCCACCCCGGCCTACATGAATGTCGCCCCTGGCGGGGCTTGGTTTGTCCGCCCGGGGAGGGGGTCACTCCCGATACCGCGGAACCCCCTCCAGATCGTGCTCCTTCACCTTCCGGAGCACGGCGCGGTAGCTCATCCCCAGAATCTCGGCGGCGCGCCGCTTGTCGCCGTCGGCGTCGATCAGGGCCTGGCGGAGGCGGTCGCGCTCGCCGCTGCCGTTTTCCGCCAGGGGCCGTAGCAGGGGGCGCACGTCGGCCGCCTTCAGCACCAGCAGCGACGGCCCCTCGGCCAGGATCACCGCCCGCTCCAGCACGTTGGCCAGCTCGCGGACGTTGCCCGGCCAGGGCTGCGCCCTGAGCAGCTCGGCCGCGTCGTCGTCCAGGCGCGGCGGGTCGAGGCGGTGGCGGCGTGCGATCTCGCCGAGCAGGTGGTGGGCGATCAGCGGCACGTCGTCCGCCCGGTCGCGCAGGGCCGGCAGCTCGATCGGAAAGACATTCAGGCGGAAGTAGAGGTCGGCCCGGAACTCCCCCTCGTCCACCATGCCCGAGAGGTCGCGGTTGGTGGCCGCCACCAGCCGCACGTTGGCGCGCAGGGTGCGCCCACCCCCGACCCGCTCGTAGGTCCGTTCCTCCAGCACCCGCAGGACCTTGCCCTGCACCGGCAGGGGGAGCTCGCCGACCTCGTCGAGGAGGAGCGTGCCCCCTTCGGCCGCCTCGAAGCGCCCGGCCACCTTGCGGTCGGCCCCGGTGAAAGCCCCCTTCTCATGGCCGAACAGCTCGTTTTCGAGCAGCGCCTCGGGGATCGCCGCGCAGTTGAGAGCCACGCAGGGGCCGTCCTTCCGGGGGGAGAGGGCGTGGAGCGCCCGCGCGAACAGCTCCTTGCCGGTGCCGCTCTCGCCGGTGAGGAGCACCGTGCTCTCGGTCGTCGCCACCCGCTGCAGGAGGCGCAACGCCGCCCGGATCCGCGGGTGGCGGCCTACGATGGCCGGCGCTCCCGGACAGTGGAAGACCGCCGCCTCGCCGCGGTCCCCCAGGGCCCGCTCGATCAGCCGCGACAGGTCGTCGATCTCCAGCGGCTTTTCGAGGAAGTCGTAGGCCCCGAGCTTCATGGCCTCGACCGCCGTCCCCACCGTGCCATAGCCGGTGAGCACCACCACCGGCACGCGCGGCTGAGCCTCGCGGCTGGCGCCGAGGACGTCCAGCCCCGAGACGTCCGGCAGCTTGAGGTCGGTCAGCACGAAGTCGAACGGCCG
>DATAHG010000733.1:0-2598 GCA_036263295.1 Thermoanaerobaculia bacterium
TTGCCGCACTCCTCGCAGGGCGCGATCTCCTCTTCGGCCGCCGCGGCCTCGCCGCCGTTGCCCTTGTCGTTGGCGGCCGGAGCCTCCTCGACGTTGCGGGTGTACTTGCAGTCCGGATAGTTGCTGCAGGCGATGAACGCGCCGAACTTGCCGAAGCGCATCAGCAGGCGCGAGCCGCACTCCGGGCAGTTCTCTTCGAGCGGGATGCCCTCGCGCTTCACGTTGGGCATCTGCTCGCCCGCCGTCTCGAGGTCGCGGGAGAACTTGACGTCGAAGTCGGCGAGAGCCTGCTTCCACTCGATCCGGCCCTCTTCGATCTCGTCGAGCTGCTCTTCGAGAGCCGCCGTGTACCCCTCGTTGAGGATGTCGCGGAAGCCGCTCTGGAGCATGCGGTTGACCAGCCGGCCGAGGACGGTCGGGTTGAAGCGCGCTTCGCGCTTCTCGACGTAGTCGCGGTCGGTGAGGGTCGAGAGGATCGTGGCGTAGGTCGAGGGACGGCCGATGCCGTTCTCTTCGAGCGCCTTGACCAGCGTCGCCTCGCTGAACTGGGCGGGCGGCTGGGTGAATTTCTGCTCCGAGCGCAGGCGGACCAGATCGAGCACCTGGCCTTCGGTGAGGGCCGGCAGGACGGCGCCTTCGGGGGCCTCCTGGCCTTCCGTGGCACCCTCCCGGGCGGCGGCGGCGGCGTCCTCGTCCGGCGTCTCGCGGTAGACCGCCAGGAAGCCGGGCTTGCGCAGCACGCGGCCCGAAGCCCGCACGATGTAGCGCTCCGTCTTGCCGGCCGCGATGTCGGCCTGGGTGACGTCGAAGACCGCCGGCAGCATCTGGGAGGCGATGAAGCGGTCCCAGATCAGCTTGTAGAGCTTGAATTCGTCGCCCTTGAGGAAGTCCTTGACCGCGTCCGGCGGCAGGTCGAAGGTGGTCGGCCGGATCGCTTCGTGGGCGTCCTGCGCGTCCTTCTTGGAGCGATAGCGGTTGGGCTTCTCGGGCAACGACCCGTCGCCATAGACCTGGGCGATGAAGCCGCGGGCGCCGTCGAGAGCCTCCTCGGCCACGCGGGTCGAGTCGGTGCGCATGTAGGTGATCAGACCGATCGAGCCGCGGTCGCCGACGTCGACGCCTTCATAGAGGCCCTGGGCGAGCGCCATGGTGCGCTTGACCGAGAAGCCGAAACGCCGCGCCGCCTCCTGCTGGAGCCGGCTGGTGATGAACGGCGGGCCGGGGCGCTGGAGCGATTCCTTCTTCTCGACCGTGCGGACCACGAAGCGTCCGCTTTCGAGGTCGGCGACGATGCGCGCCGCGTCCTCGCCGTTATCGACCTCGGCCTTCTTGCCGTCGATCTTGTGCAGCCGGGCCGAGAACGGCGGCGGCTGCGGCGCCTTGAGGTCGGCGTCGAGCAGCCAGTACTCCTCGGACTGGAAGGCCTCGATCTCGTCCTGGCGGTCGCAGACCATCTTCAAGGCGACCGACTGGACGCGGCCGGCCGACAGCCCCTGCTTGACCTTGTCCCACAGCAGCGGGGAGAGGCGGAAGCCGAGCATGCGGTCGAGGACGCGCCGGGCCTGCTGGGCGTCGACCTTGCGGTAGTCGATCGTCCCGGGGGTTTCGAGCGCCTTGAGGACGGCCCGGCGGGTGATCTCGTTGAACGTGACCCGGCGCACGGAATCCTGGGGACGGTCCAACACCTCGGCGATGTGCCAGGCGATGGCCTCTCCTTCGCGGTCGGGGTCGGGAGCGAGGTAGACCATCTCCGCGCCCTTGGCCGCCGCCCGGAGCTTCTTCACGACGTCCTTCTTGGCGGCCAGGATCTCGTAGCGGGGCTCGTACTGCGGGCCGATCCCCATGTCCTTCTTGACGAGATCGCGGATGTGTCCGAGGGAGGCTTCGACCGCGTAGTCCTTGCCCAGGAACTTCTTGAGGGTCTTGGTCTTCGCGGGGCTTTCGACGATGAGCAGGTTCTTGGCCATATGCTTTACCGGTGCTCTCTAACGCCGGGAGGGCGGCCCGAATTTCAGGCCTCCGTCCCTCGCTGTGGGGAGGGCGGGGACACTACCACCGCCCTTCGGTGGCTGCAAGGGCCCCCTCCGCTCGCCTATCTATAAGGACAGCCTATTCCCGCCCGTACAGCCCACCCGGCAGCCGGCGGACCCAGCCGCCCAGCTCCAGCTCGAGCAGCGCGCCGAGGATCTCGTCGACGGTACGGCCGAGCCGCGCCGCCAGCTCCTCGGCCGGCTGGGCCTTCCCGGCCGCCAGGGCCGCGGCGATCTCGGTGGGCAGGCCGGACGGGGGAGGGGGGCCGGCGCCGGCCGCGTCCTTTTCTTCTGGTGCGGGCGTCAGCGCGGCCGTGGGCATCCGCAGGGCTTCCAGGATGTCGCGCGGGTGCTGGGCGAGCAGGGCGCCGTCGCGGATCAGGCTGTTGGGGCCGATCGCCGACTCGTCGAAGATGCGGCCGGGGATCGCGAAGACGTCGCGGCCGAGGTCGAGGGCGTGGCGGACCGTGATCAGCGAGCCGGAACGGGCGGTGGCCTGGACGACCAGGACGCCGGCCGCGAGGGCGGCGATCATCCGGTTGCGGACCGGGAAGTGCCAGGGACGGGG
>DATAHG010000734.1:0-3583 GCA_036263295.1 Thermoanaerobaculia bacterium
GCGCTCGACCGGCGGAGCGACGTCACCCTGCGCCTGGTCGCGCTGGATGAAAAGGGCCTCCCTCTACCCAACGCCCAGGCGGTCTTCCATGGGCTGCCGCAGCCGGTGACCGCCAAGTTCCATGGCGCCGGGCGGCTCAAGCTGATCCTGAAGCGGGGCGCCATGCGGCCCAACGTGGCGCGCGACCTCTTCCGCTTCGGGATCGACTTCACCTGGGGAGAGGGGGCGGCGGCTCGCCGCCGCGAGGTGCCGATGCTGGTCCGGGCGTGACCGGGGCGACGACGGCCTACTCCCCCGCCCCGAGGCTCTGCACCCAGATGACTCGGTAGCCGCCGGGTGCGGCGTCGAAGCCGGCGCCCAGGGCGAGACCCAGGCCCATCTCCCGGCAGTGGGGATCGAGGATGTTCCGGCGGTGCTCGGGACTGTCCAGCCAGGCTTTCAGCGCGTCCTCGACCGAGAAACGCTCTTCGACGATGTTCTCGCCGACGCCGCCGCGGTAGCCGAGCGCCCGGGCCCGTTCGGTCGGGCCCCAGCCGGGGCGGGTCCAGTGCCCGGCGTAGGAGCGCGCCAGCATGTCCTCGGCGTGCTCTTGCGACGCCTGATCGAGCACAGGATTGGACCGGAGAGGGGGCAGGCCCTTGCGCCAACGGAGGTCGTTGACGAGTTGGAGCAGTTCGGCCGCGACCCGCGCCCGGTCGCCGAGCCCGGCCGTGGCCGCGGCGAAGTAGTCTCCCCGGTGCCAGCCGAACAGGAAGACGTAGAGGGTGACGCCGTCTTCCTGGATGGCGCCGACGCCCAGGTCGCGGAAGCTCGGATCCAGGACGGCCTTGCGGATGTCCAGGCCGAGCTCCCGGGTGGAGAGGGCGAAGCCTTCATGCCAGAGGTGGGCGGAATACCCCACCCAGCGCAGCCGCTCCCGGATCTCGGCGGCCGACAGGGGGGGTTGCCACCGCCGCCGGCCCTCCCGGGCCATCTCCGCCGCCTGCTCCTGGGCCACCTGGGCCAGGACCGGCACCGCACGGAGCGGCGGCGCGCCGGATTCCGCGCGCTCCTGATTGAACCGGTTCAGCCAATAGGACTGCCAGGCCGGCCCGTCCTGCGCCCGGGCGGAGCCCGCGCTCCAGGCCAGCGCAAGGGTACAGATGGACCCGCGAATCCACGTTTTCACGGCCACAACCTCTCGTCCAGAAGTAAGTGGCCACTACGATACTCCAATTGCTATGGAACAGCCAGCCTCTCTCAGCAGCAGCAGCCCCGCCCGGTATCGACTCTCCCGGAGAGGACGAATCCCATCGGGCTCGTGCCGGTGCCGGTGTTGGTGACCACGACGGTCAGCGTGTTCGTTCCACTGACGAAGAGGGCCGGATCGTCGGTCTCGTAGACCGTCGGCTCTCCCTTGAACCCTTCGTTTTTCGCGCGCTTGTGGGTCACCAGGTCGCGACCGTTGAGGAGGACCTGGGCCGCGTTGTCCGCCAGCAGCTTGAACGAGAGCAGGGCTTGCCGGGAGCTCAGCGGAAAGGCCAGCTCGAAGGTGAAGGGGCCGGGGCCTTCATTCGCCCCGGGGGAGGTCGAGATCCACGCCGCCGGGAGGAGAGCCTGGGACCACGCCGGGATCATGGGCTGGACCACGGCCGCCGGCCGGCGGCCGGCGGGGCCCACGAAGTCCCAGTCGGCCGCGCCGGTGTCGATCGCCCGGGCCCATGCCCCGAAGGTCGTGCGGCAGTCCTGGACGGCTCGCGGGCCCCCCTCCTTCTCGAGCGTCACGATCCCCAGCGGGGCATAGCGGTGCTCCACGCCGTGGGGCGGCAGGGACTGGGGCTGCGCGGTCTCGCCGGGCTTCCCGGGCTCCTGGGGCCACTCCACGTCGCCGGTGGCGGTGCGCGCCGGGATCAGCCAGTAGTCACCGGAGCGGTAGCGGTGGGCCGGGCCGTTCGCGGCCGGCACGAAACGGATGTTGACCCCCTCTTCGAGCTCGAATGATTGACCTTCCTGGATCGGCACCGCGCCCTGCTTGAGGTCGTCCTTCTTGCGCTCGCGCTGGTCCCAGCGCCGCAAGAAGGGGTGCTGGCCGTCCAGGTCCGCCGTGCCGCTCAGGGTCACGCGGGAGCGGTCGGCGTCGACCGTCGTGACCTGGAGCAGCGCGCGGGGCTCGTCCAACAGATCCGTGGCGTCGTCGAGGGCTTCGACCCAGTCGCCTTTCTCCAGGTCGAGCCGGCCGTCGCGCCCGAGGTGCTCCAGGGTGAGGCTCTTGCGGTCGGCGACGGGGAAGACCACCGAGCCGTTCTCCCGCGACCATTTGAAGGTGGCCCCGTCGGCCGCGGTGCCGCCCTGGTGGATCTCCACCCGGTAGAGCTGGTTCTCGCCACTGTAGCGCGCCGCCGGGGAGACGATGCAGGGGTCGTCTTCCTTGGCATCGTTGCGCCGGGCCTGCGCCTGGAGCAGGCCGCGGTTTTCCGGCCGGATCTCGCCGAGCGTGGAGGGCCAGTCGCGGTGCACGCGCACGCAGGAGGTGGGCTTGTCGAGCTTGCGGGACCGCACTCGCCAGGCCGGCCGGGCCCGCGCCGCGGTGTCGACGCCGCCGAGGGCCACCTCGCGGATCCCGTCATCCTGCACGTAGGTGACGAGGCGCTCCCAGACGTCGAGATAGAGGAGGTAGGTGCCGGCGTCCTTCAAGGACGGCAGCAGGCTGCCTTCCGCCGCCTCGACCTGTTTGCCGTCGTTTTCCACCGGGATCCCGCCGACGTAGTAGCGCCCCGGGAGGAGCGCGTACTTGTCGCCGGCCACCAGGCGAAAACCGCTGCCCGGCGTGCCGTCCGGATCAGGTGGCGCTCCGCCGGGGCCGATCAGGTCTTCCGCCAGGGTCCGCAGGGAATGCAGCAGGATGGCCGCCTGCTCGTTCGTGTCGGCGTCGAGCTGCACCCTCCCCTGCTGCGTCAGGACGCGGGTGAACTGGTTTTTCGGGTTGAATGTCCAACGGGTGAAATCGCCTTTCATGGTCCCTCCCTAGCTGGCGAAGATCAGGCCCGCGTCCAGGCCGGCCGGAGTGTATTCGTCGAGCCGGGCGCGCAGGTTGGCCTCGCGCTGCGGCTCGTAGAGGTCGTGGTAGACGCCCATCTCGGATTCATCGTCGGCGCCGCGGCGGATCTCGGCGGCGCAGGTGAGGGCGAGGCGGCCGTAGGCGGGCGTGCCGTAGCGCCGGCTCTCGAATTGCGGCCGCACCCGCTGGCGCGCGCGGTCCCGCGCGGCGGCGCGTTCGGCCGGATCCGCGATCCCCGCCGTCTCCGCCTGCTCTGCCCGCTCCGCTAGATCGGGCTGGCAGTGGAAGCGGCGCGGCGTGCGCGAGCCGGGCAGCACGGAGCAGAACCGCACGCAGCCGGTCTGCCGCCGGGCGACCCGCAGCAGCCCCTCGAAGAGGCTGTTTTCGGCCAGCTCGACGGCGTGGACCTGCACCTCGCCGAAGACGGTCGAGCGCAGGATCGTGAGCCGGGCGTGCGCCACCGGCCGCCCCGGCGCGCCGAGGGCCTCGCGCTGCTCGCCGGTGGCGTCGAGCAGGCTGTCGGAGATGCGGATCGGCACGGGGTCG
>DATAHG010000735.1:0-2847 GCA_036263295.1 Thermoanaerobaculia bacterium
GGCGGTCCACCTGCCGACCCTGCTGCTGACCGATCTGCCGCGGCCGGTCTGCGTGCTGGCCGCCCTGCTGGTGGCGGCGCTGGTGACCGGCTTCGAGGCGATCAGTCTCCAGGGGGCGGACAACCTCTTCGTGCCGCTCGCAGTGGTGGTGATCCTGGGGAAGATCACCACGAAACCGCTGCCGGAGGTGATCTTCCAGAACCTCTCGCTGCTGGCGATCTGCCTGGGGGTCGCCCTGGTGGTCTGGAAAGCGCCCTCGCTCAATGTGGGCGGGGCGATCACCTTCATCCTGTTCGCCTACGGCACCTGGTCGCTGGGCTCGTGGCAATGGGCGATCCCGGTCGCCCTGGGCTTCGCCGGCTACGTCACCGCCTGGTCCACCTTCGCGCCGCCGCGCCATGCCCTGGGGGTCAAGGTGCGCACGGTGGCCCGGGCCCTCCTGCCGCCGTTCACCCTGCTGCTGCTCGCCAACAGCTTCCGGGACAACCCGACCTACTTCGGCCCGTATCTCGCGGCGAGCGGTGCGGTGTTCGCCTTCAGTCTGGACACCGGAGTCTTCCGCCTGGAAAAACGAGCCGGTGGTCGCTGGGTCCTCGGTGCCCTCGGGCTCGGTCTCCTTGCGGGGATCTTCGTGGCCTTCGTGCCCTGGCGCATCCAGCGCGTGCCGGCCGAGGCGTTCCTGGCTCTTCTCGGGGCGGTGATGGCGGTCTCCCTCGCCAATGCCGCCATCGAGCTGCGCGATCGCGAGGCCCAGCGCAGCCGGGAGTGGACGGCCTGGCGGTTCCTCCTGAGCTACGCCGCGGCCGGGGCGATCCTGGCAGCCCAGGCCTTCGGCGGGCTGGCGCCTTGGGATCCGTCGTGGATGCCGGGGTGGTGGATCGGATGACGCGACGGGGAGCCTGGTGGTAATATCATCCTGGAAACACGGAAGGAGTTGCGGATGTCGATCTCACACCCCAATCATGCTCCCTGGACTCGGGAGGAGTACGAGCGGACGGTGGAGGCCGGCTCTTTCCAACCCGGGGACCGTTTCGAGCTCGTGGAGGGGGTCGTCTACGACATGGCGCCGCAGAACAGCCGGCATGCGACCGCAGTCCGGCTCCTTCAGAAGGCGCTCGACGCCGTTTTCGGAGCGGGATTCGATGTCCGTTGCCAGCTTCCCCTGGCGTTGGGAGCCGACTCCGAGCCCGAGCCCGACTTCGCGGTCGTGTCTGGCGATCCCCGCGACTACCGGGATTCGCACCCCACCCGGGCGGTGCTCGCTGTAGAGATCGCTGACAGCTCGGCCTTCCACGACCGGGTTCGCAAGGGACGCCTTTACGCCCGGTCGGGGATCCCGGAGTACTGGATTCTCAATCTGATCGACGGGGTTCTGGAGGTCTACCGCGAGCCCGGTGAGGATTCATACCGCTCCCGGGTAATCCTGCGGCCTTCGGAAACGATTTCGCCGCTTGCGCGTTCGCAGGCGGCGATCACGGTCGGGGATCTCATCCCCTGAGGTTTCGCATGTCCATATCGATTCCCCACCACGAGCCCTGGACGCGGGAAGACTATGAACGAATGGTCGAGCGCGGCGCCTTCGAGCCGGGCGACCGCTTTGAGCTGGTGGAGGGCATCGTCTACGACATGGCGCCGCAGAACAGCTGGCACGCCGCCGTAGTTGGCCGTCTTACGAAGATCCTGGTTTCGATTTATGCCGGGGACTGCTGCGTAAGGGTGCAGACGCCTCTGGCACTGGGGACGAATTCGCTGCCTGAGCCCGACTTCGCGATCGTGCCTGGAGACGACTTCGACTACCTCCAGTCTCATCCGACGACGGCCATTCTGATTATCGAGGTGGCTGACAGCTCGGTCTATCACGATCGGGAACGCAAGGGGTGGCTCTACGCTCGTGGCGACATCCAGGAGCTCTGGATCGTCAACCTGATCGATAAAACGCTAGAGGTTTACAGGGAGCCGGTGCAGGGCTCATACCGCTCTCGGATGGTGCTCCGCTCATCGGACATGATCTCGCCCCTCTCGCGCCCCGAGGCGGTGATCGCGGTTCGGGATCTGCTGCCCTGAGCCAGCCAAACATCCGCAATCCGTTCTAATCTAGAAAAGGGCACTGGGAGCGCCGGCGTCCCGCCGGCAATTGATTTCATATGCCGGCAAGATGCCGGCGCTCCCAGCAGCGGCATACCCTTCGCCTGCCCTTACGCCGGCAGCATCAGCTCTTCCGGAGTGAACCGATAGCGGTTGCCGCAGAAGGCGCAATCCGCCTCGATCATGCCCTCGGGGTCCTTCAGGTGGTCGCGGTCCTCGGCTGAGAGGAGCACGAGGTGGTGCAAGAGGCGCTCGCGGCTGCAGCGGCAGCGATAGCGCATCGGGCGGGTCTCCTTGACCTCGCGGTCGAGGCCGGCGAGCAGGGTATCGACGACATGGTCGGCCCCGCCCTCTTCCACCAGGCGGCTGACGCCGGGAATTCTTGCGATGTTGCGCTCCAGGATCTGGATCGTCTCTTCCTTGGCCCCGGGCAGGACCTCGACGATCATGCCGCCGGCCGCGGCGATCCCGCTCGGCTTGGCGAGCACGCCGAGCAGCACGGCCGAGCGGTTCTGCTCGCTCTGCTCCAGGTAGTGGGCGAGGTCGTCGCCGATCTCGCCGCTCACCAGCTCGACCTGGCTGTGGTAGTGGTTGCGCCCCTCGTACTCCCGCAGGACCCGCAGGATTCCCTTCCCCACCGCCGCGCCGACCGCCAGCTTGCCTTCCGGCGTGTGCGGCACGTCAGCATGGACGTTGCCCACCATGCCGCGCAGGTTGCCGTCCTGGTCCGCTTCGGCGAGGACGCGCCCGAGGGGACCATCC
>DATAHG010000736.1:0-2755 GCA_036263295.1 Thermoanaerobaculia bacterium
CAGCCTGGTCGAGAACTACGCCATCCGCGAGTACCTGTCGGAGGTGGTCCTCACTCCCGGCTCGCCCCTGGTCGGCCAGGAGATCCGCCACAGCCGTCTCTCCCAGATGGACCTGAGCGTGCGCGCCATCCAGCGCGGCGACCGCCGCATCTACCCCGAGCCCCACACCCGTCTGGAGGAGGGGGACCTCCTGATCGTGCAGAGCAGCCGGGACGGTCTCCTCCAGGTCAAGGACACGGCCGGCATCGAGATCCGCGCCGACCTGCAACCGGGCGACGAGGACATCCAGAACGAGAGCCGCAAGATCGTCGAGGCGATCCTGATGCCGCAGTCCTCCCTGGTCGGCCGCACCCTCAAGGAGCTCGACTTCCGCAGCCGCTTCCGCCTGACGGTCATCGCCGTCTACCGCCGCGGCCACGCCCTCACCACCCGCCTCGGCGACCTGCCGCTACGCGTCGGGGACGTGCTCCTCCTCCAGGGGCGGCCGGAGCGGTTCCGGACCCTGGCCGACAGCGCCGACCTGTTCATCCTCCAGGAGATGGAGCACCAGCCGGCGCGCCGCCGCAAGGGGTACTACACGGTGGGGATCTTCCTCGCCGCGGTCGTGGCCTCGTCGTTCGGCTGGGTGCCGTTGCCGATCGCCTTCCTGCTCGCCGCCCTGGGGGTGGTCGCCACCCGGCTGATCACCATCGAGGAGGCTTACGACCTCGTCGACTGGCGGCTGTTGATCCTGATCGCCGGCATGACCTCGTTCGGCCTCGCCATGCAGAAGACCGGGGCGGCCGAGTATGTGGCGAAGCTGCTGGTGGCCGGGGTGTCCCCCCTGGGAATACCGTTCGTGATGCTCGCCTTCGCGGTGCTGACGATCCTGCTCACCCAGCCGATGTCGAACGCCGCCGCCGCCCTGGTGGTGCTACCGATCGCGATCAACACGGCCCACCAGATGGGGCTCGATCCGCGGGCGTTCGCGATCCTGGTCACCCTTTCGGCCTCGCTGTCGTTCGTGACGCCGTTCGAGCCCTCCTGCCTGATCGTCTATGGGCCGGGCAAGTACCGGTTCCGCGATTTCCCGGTCTGCGGATTCCCGCTCACGGCGCTGGTAGTGCTGATCCTGCTGCTGCTGGTGCCGGTGATCTGGCCGGTGCACGTGGCGCCCTGAGCAGGCCCTATTTGAGATAGCCGAGGGACCGCAGCTTGGTAATGTGGTTCCACTCCAGGTAGGTGGCCCCCAGAGACTCGTCGCCAGAGCGGTAGCGCCCCCGCTCGCGCTGGCGCCGGGCGAGGGTGCGCTCCCCGAGCTCCCGCAGCGCCGTCACCACCTGCGGCTGCGCGGCCGAGAGGTCGCGGCTCTCGCCGGGATCCTGCTCCAGGTTGTACAGCTCGACCGGCAGTCCTTCTTCCCGCGGCACCACCAGCTTCCAGGGGCCGCGGCGGACCGACCAGCGGGAGGGCCCGTGCAGGATGACGTCGGCGACCAGGGTCGGGCGCTGGGCGGGCTGGCCGCCGTCGAGACGGGGGGTGAGGTCCTGCCCCTCGTTGGGCGGCGGCTCCACGCCGACCAGGCGCAGCAGGGTCGGGAATAGGTCCACAGTCTCGGCCGGCCCCCGGAGCACCCCCGGCGCGCGGCCGGGGACGCGCAGCAGGGCCGGCACGTGGAGCAGCTCGCGGTAGAGGGTATGGCCGTGGTCGGCGTTCGCCTCGTAGCCCAGGGCCTTCTCGCGGTCGAGGCGGGTCCAGAACTCCTCGCCGTGATCGCTCACGATCAGCACCACCGTGTTCTCGTCGAGCCCCATCTCGCGGAGACCGTCGAGCAGACGCCCGATCTGGCGGTCGGTGTAGGCCACCTCGGCGCGGTAGAGCGCCTCGTGCCAGCGGCGGTCCTCGGGCGGCGGGATCGGCAGCTCGGGCCGGCGGTCGGCCGAGCAGCCCAGGGAGCCGCGGTAGCCCGGCTCCAGCCGGCGGGCCACGCTCCGGCACTCCTCCTCGGGCGGCTCGTAAGGGTTATGCGGATCGAAGACGTGGAAGTAGAGGAAGAACCGGCGGTCGGAGGAGACCCGGCGCAGGCGCCCCAGGGCATCGTCCACCAAAACCCCGGCCCTCTCTTCCAGGGAGACGTACTCGTCGAACCCCTGCTGGAGACCGAAGGCCGGGTTGACGTAGATGTTGTGGTAGACCCCGACGTTGTAGAAGCCGGCGTCGCCCAGGGTCTCGGCGAGCGTCCGCACGCCGCCCGAGAGGCCGGTGGGAGCGAAGTCGCCGTAGCGGATGCCGGCGCCGTGGGTCTGGGGCTGGAGGCCGGTCATCAGGGAGGAGACGCTGGGCAGGGTCCAGGGGGCCGGCGAGGTCATCTCCTCGAAGCGGACCGCCTGCCGCGCGAAGGCGTCCAGCCGCGGCGTCAGGCCGTGGCGGTCGCCATAGGCGCCGACTACGTCGGCCCGCAGGGTGTCCACCAGGACCACCACCAGATTCGGCCCGGGGGAGGGGCCCGGCGCGATCACCACCGGATCTCCCCAGAGGGCGACCCCCTCGGGGAGCGGCGCGCCGTTGCGGGTCGCCTCGACTTCCAGGATGAGCCGCCGCCCCGCCGCTCCCCAGGGGAACTCTTCCCACAGGGGATGCCACCCCGCTCCGCTCTTCTCTTGCGATCCCTCGACGGTCTCCTCCAGCCAGGGCTTGCCGTCCCCGCCGGCCAGCCGGGCGCGGAACACCGCTTTGACGCCGGGGCGGTCGAACTCCGGGACCAATCCGAGACGGG
>DATAHG010000737.1:0-6126 GCA_036263295.1 Thermoanaerobaculia bacterium
TCTCCATGGTCTGGAGCCAGCGGTCGATCTCGGCCCGGGAGGAGGAGTTTCCCAGGAGAGAAGAGGGGAGGTCGGCGGGATCGAAGGAGGCGGCGCTCATGGGCCAAATCGTACCAGAAGAGGAGGCTTGGGCTGGCGATGGAATGCCTCGCCGTTGCGTACAATCCTGTAACGACGGAGGGCCTGTTCCATGAGGGAGTTTCGCCAGATCGGCTCGGGTCGGCGGATGTTCGCGGTCCTGCTCCTGACGGCCGCTCTCCTGCCAGGGTGCGGGGGGAAGGAGCTGCAGGTCCTGGAGGGGTCGGCGTTCGTGCGGGCGCCGGATCCCGTGGCCGGAGGGGCCCGGGTCTATCTGTACTGGCCGGGCGGCGCGGCGGGCCCGTGGGAGCAGGTCTATCTATACGGGGGACCCGGCATCCAGGTGTTGCGGCAGGGCGGATACGTGGAAACGATCGTGCCCCCCGGGCCGCACCACTTCTCCGCTTCGCAGAACTGGACCCTGAACGCCACCAACCTCGTGGGCGTGGAGCTGGGCGAGGTCGAGATGGAGGCGGAGTCCAACCGGACTTATTTCGTGCGGGTGCAGCCCAAGCCGAGAGGGTGGCCGCTCGAATTCGAGCTGAGCCCGATCGAGCCCGAGGCGTCGGCTCTCCCGGAGATCCAGAAGTGCCGCCGGACGTTCCTGGGGCTTGTGGGGGCCGGCCAGCCCTCCTCTTCCTGACTGCAGGGAAGGGAGAGCCTGACCGGCCGGGTCGAGACGAGGTCCGGGGCGGACTTACCGGTAGGCGCTGATGACGATTTTCGAGAAGCGCCAGCCGTAGGGGGGCGAGTAGGCGCCGTCGGCGATGCCCGGGAGGCCGAGGCCGATGATCATCTGGTTGCCGCTACGGGTCATCAGATCGTCGTTGAAAAGGCCCGACATCAGATCGGCCACCACGCCGCCGGAGGCGTTGGTGACGATCTCGCGCAGGATCTTCTGATCGGCGTCCACCTCGATGTGGAAGTGATAGGTCTTGCCGGCGCGCAGCGGGGCGTTGGCGCGTTTGATCAGGATTTCGATGAACGGCGTCCCGAGGTCCGCCATCAGCTTGGAGCGGTCGAAGCGCTCGACGGTGCCGAAGTAGAGCGTCTTCTTGAAGCGCCGGGTCGGCTCGGGACGCCACATGCCGACGATGCTCCGGAAGTAGGCTTCGTTCTGGGGCGCGGTCACGGCGATGTCGAAGTCCATGACCACCGAGCGGTAGCGCACGCCTTCCGGCAGCGGCAGGGTGAACCGCTTTTCGGATTCGCTGCGGGTCACCCGGAAGCTCTCGTTGTTGACCAGGATTTCGCGCGTGCCCTGGGTCGGCGGGGTCGTCGAGGGGTAGTGGACCCGGATGTCGGATTGGACTTTCGCGGGGTAGCTGCCGAGGGCGTAGAACGGCCGGTCGCAGGAGACCGCGACGCTCAGGCCGGTGGTGGTGCCGACGACGGATTTGCTGACGATGTCCGCCAGGCGCACGGCGCCGACGGCCGGCACCGCGAGGCCGTTGCGCTCGTCGAGGAGCTGGCCGCCCGGGCCGCGCAGCTTCGTCTGGCACTGGGCCGCGGTGGTGCCGAGGTTGTAGATCGAGAGCTGGCTGGAGGTGGACGTGGTGGCGTCGCGCAGGAGGTTGAGGACGTAGGCGGTGCGCCCCGCCGCGAAGGCGTCTTCCGCGGTGAGCATGGGCAGCTCCCAGCCGGCGGTCGGCTCGCCGCCGACGACGACGGCGGTCTCGATGCCGACCAGGCCGCGCTCGCCTTCCATGCGCACCAGGCCGCCGCCCGGCAGGTAGAACTTGGGATCGCTGCGGCCCGGGGCCCGCACGAAGTCACGGCTGTAGTTGTCCGTGAGCAGCGGGTGGGTGGCGTCGGTGGACGGCCCGGGCAGGACCTTGAATTGCGACGGGGTCAGGCCGATGCCGCTCCGCCCTTCCTGCACGTAGGTGAAGCTGACGTTGATCTTGGCCAGGTCTTCCCGCGCGAACTCGGAGCGGTAGAGAAAGGTCCCGCCGAGGTGCGGAACCGGCACAAAGAACTCCACCGCGCCCGCGCTGCTCGCCGCCAGGCTTGCCGCAAGCACACATCCCCAAATTCTTTTTTTCATCCTTCGCGTGCTCCTTTTCCTGCAAACGATTGAGAATCGTATGCGGATTTTACCACAGCCGGCGGAGCACCTATCGCAGGATCCGGGCCTCCCGGCCGCCGATCATGGCCACGATCGGCAGACCCACGAAGGGGAAGTGACCGATCAACTGAACCAGCCAGCGCGGATTGACCGTGGGCGGGCGGTGCACCAGCACGGGGATGACCACCAGGGACATCACCATCCAGATGAAGGGGCCGTACACCGCGGCAATCTTGAGAACGCCGTAGGGGGAGGCGAGCACGCGGCGGATCCCGGCGGAGCGGCTGGCGAGGAGCAGGAAGACGGCGGACCAGGCGAACGCGACTCCGAAGTGCATCAGAACGCCGACCAGGGCGGTCGTGGTCCCTCCTTCGAGCGCTTCCTTGCCGAGGAGGACCGAAGCGACGCCTTGCCAGAGCCGCGTCAAGGTCGAGCCGTTGAGGACGGCCTGGACGCTCGCGAAGAGGCCGTCGATGATGCCGGTCAACAGCCCGGCGCGCAGCAGGCGGGACCAGGGGTCTTGGATCACGGCGCGGATCTCCTTTTGTCGGCTGGCGAGCTGCTGGAGAAAGGGCCGGGAGGTGCGCCCGCCCGGCCCTGGAGGCTAACGCTGGGGCTCTATCCTCCGGCCGCGGGGCTCGGGGCCAGTGGGGGCTCCTGGTTCCAGATGGCCCACTCGGGGTCCGCCTCGTCCTGCCAGGCCTTCAAATGGTCCAGGGATGCGATCTGTATCCTTCGGAGAGCTTCCAGCAGAGGCGACTTCTGACGTCCTTCCTTCAAATCGCTGGCAAATTGCTGAATGGACATCTCTCCTCCTGTCCGCGACCCGCTCCCCGGCATCATGCCGAGGAGGACTCCCAGGCACTGTGTTGCTTCCTGTACAGCACCTATTACTCTATAGCAAATAGCGGACAGGCTTTGCGGGAAAATTGGGTCCGGCCTCGACGGCCTCGATCCCAGGGGCAGCCGGGGTTGCCCCCGGCTGCGCCGTCGGGTTGAGGTTGCGCGAATCAGGCGGCCTTCGGCGTCCGCGTCGCGAGGAAGGTCTGGATCTCCAACTCGTCGATCGAAAGCTCCGGCGCGCCGAGCAGACCGGCGTAGGTGTTGTGGTCGTGCTGGTACCCGACCTCCTGGAACCAGGTGTCGCTCGACTGGAGCGTCCCGGTGAGCGAGGTCGGCGTGACCGGCTGCTCGAATCCCGTGACATTCTTGGCGAAGTTATTGAGCAGAATGGTGATCAGCTTGGGGCAGGCCGGGCCCGGAGACGCGTAGTACCGCTCGATCCCCTCGATGTTCGCCCAGAGATTGGGGACCACGTCGAGCGTGTTGATGTAGCTCGTCACGGAGGCGACGTTCGCGAGGAGGTAGGTGACAAAGGCGGCGTTGCCGGCGGAGGGAGCCGCGAAGGTCATGACCTGCGGGCTGCCGACGCCCTGGGCGACCAGCCAGGGGGCGTAGGCGGTGGCGAGCGTGCCGCCGAAGCTGTGGCCGGTGACGTAGAACGTCGGCGAGCCCGAGAGCGAGGTCAGATACTGCACCACGGTCTGCCCGCCGGAGGTCATCGCGTTCAGCGTGGACATGGCCTGGTTGGCCCCGTTCGCGATCAGCAGGCCCGAGCCGTAGGGCGGCGCCACGAGGCTGACTTCGACATCCCGCAGCCATCCCAGAAACGAGGCCGGGTCGGTGCCGCGGATGACGACCGCATATTCGCCGGAGCTGCTGTTGCCGGCGACGTACATCATGAATGCCCGCGCGATGTCGGTCGACAGCACCGGCCCCCACGTGATCGACCAGTCGCTGGAAAGACCGAGCTGTTGCAGGCCGGAGTTGATATCCGTAGCGATCGCTTTTTCCTGATGGGTGATCGACTTGAAGGGATCCGCGTCTTCATCACAATACGAGAGGGCGCAAAGCTCGATCAGGATCTGGGTGTTGCTCAGGGACATGGTTGTTCTCCTTTCGGTTTCGAAAGCTCGGGAACGATCACGATTCACGGACGCTGCCCTGGCGCCAGTGCAACCGGAATGCCACGCCTGAGCCTCCCTGAAATCTGAGACGACGGACCGTCACGACGGTCTCCCGCACTGTCCGGCGGTACCGTCGGACGGTCGCGAGCGCGAGAGTCAGAGGGGGGATTGCTGGATCGAATCGCTGGAACGTTCTATGCTAGGGCAGGAATCCTGCATGCTCATTCAGAAAGGAGACGAGGCATGTTCGAGGCGCCGGTCAGGATCTACGAGGTCAAGGTATATTTCGATGCCCAGAACCACGTCTTCGCGTTCGAAGGATTCGACGGCAACCGCACACTGCGGGTTCAACAAGGGATCAACATGATCGTCCTTGGCCTCGAAACGACGAATAAGGCAGACGGTGACCCCGACGCCGAGTTTCCCATCTATCCTGTCGTCTGGTTCACGACCGATCGAGAAAGTTACCAATCGACGATCCATCAGCCTGAATGCTTCGATGTCCAGTGGCACAATCACCAGCAGTGCACACTGGTCGACACCAATTCATCGCTGATAGAAAAGCATCACAAGTTCAATGTACTGGTCTCGTATAAGGACCAGACTTACGGCACCGACCCGGTGATCATCAATCAACCCCCGCTTTCTGGGGGTGGATAGACCCAGTCACGGAAGGCGGGCTGCCGTTTGAGCGGCTCGAACCAGGGCAGGGTGAACCAGCGCCGGTCGTAGCCGCTACCGCGGGCGCGGCCGGCGCTGGCGAGGGCGGAGGCGGTGTCGCCGATCACGGCGTAGACCAGCGCGGCTTCGAAGGCGACCTGGGGGTTGTCCGGAGCGGCGACGACGGCGCGCTGCATGCTGGTCGCCGCTTCCGTGGTCAGGCCGAGATGAGCCTGCGCCTGGGCCTGGGTCGAGAGGTTCATCCAGACGTCCGGCGCGGGGTCTTTTTCGATCAACTCGAGGACGTGCCGGTAGAGGCTTTCGGCCTCGGCCCGGCGGCCCAGCAGCATCTCGGCGTCGGCCAGGTTGAGGGCGGCGGCGGCGCTGTTGGGGCTCAGCTCCCAGGCTTTTCTCAGGTTCGCCGTGGCCGCGCCGTAGCGGCCCAGGAGCATTTCGGCGACGCCCAGATTGGACAGCTCGGCGAAGCCCGGATTGCGGCGGACGAGGTGGGCGTACAGCTCGGCGGCACGCGCCGGGCTGCCCGCTTCCAGCTCGAGCTGGGCCAGCAGGGTCTCGCCGCCGGGGTGACCCGGGACCCGCTCCAGCAGCCTCTCCAGGGTGCGCCGCGCTGCCGGGATCTCGCCCAGCCGCATCTCCATGTTGGCGAGGTCCATGAGGATACCGGCGGAGGGGCGGCGCTCGGCGGCGGCGCGCAGCAGCTCCAGGGCCTCCCGGCGTTCGCCTTGCTCCTCGCGGAGCACGGCGCGCCGGTGCTGGATCGACACATCGCCTGGCAGGAGCCGGTCGAGCTCGTCCAGGGCCTCTTCGGCCTCGTCCATGCGGCCGGCGGGCACGGCGATGTCCACCAGGGTGCTCAGGGGCCGGGGCTCGCCGGGCGCGAGCTCCCGCGCCTGGGAGACCAGCTCCAGGGCGTGGTCGAGGTCGCGGGCGTCGCGGGTGTCGAAGAAGCGCCGGCCGACCAGCGTCGCTTCCAGCAGATAAGCGTCGAGGAAGAGGGGGGATCCCGCACGGATCTGGCGCAGCTCGGCCATGAGCGGCTCCAGGTCGGCGGGCCGGTTCCGCTCCCAGGTCCGCTGCACGCGCAGGAAGCGCTCGTAGTCCTCGGCGCGCACCTGGAGCCGCGCGGCGTCCGCCCGGGGTTGAAAACCTTGATAAGCGCGCTGCAGGTAGGTGGCCGCGGCGGTGTCGAGGAGGCGGAGATCGTCCAGCGGCACCTCGAAGGTCTGGACGCCGAGGAGGCGGCCGTCGGAGCCGCGGATCCGGCGCAGGACGGCGAGGCAGTCGCGCGGCCGGCAGTCGAGGGAGGAGGTGAGCACCTCGTCGGCGGCGAGG
>DATAHG010000738.1:0-7534 GCA_036263295.1 Thermoanaerobaculia bacterium
GTTCGCGATGGAGCTCACCCCAAGGCCGGCCGTCCCATCGACCGCAGCCAGGAATAGTGCGAGGCGATGGCTCTCCAGAAAGAATCATGGGTGCTGTAGCGCACCCCGTGCTCCCGGCAGACCTGCTCGACGACGTCGGCGATGGCCGGCAGATGTACATGGCTGATCCGCGGGAAGAGATGGTGCTCGATCTGGTAGTTGAGGCCACCCACGTACCAGGTCAGAAGACGGCTCTGGCGAGCGAAATTCGAGGTCGTCTCCACCTGGTGAACGGACCACTCCCGGCTGGCGATGTCCTCCGGCTCATCCGCTGAAAAGGAGCGGGTCTCTTCGTTGGAGTGGGCGAGTTGGAACACGATGCTCAGGCTCAGCCCTTGGACCATCACCACGCCGAAATAAACGAGAAGGACCTGCCACAGCGGGTAGAAGAACAGAGGGAGGGCGAAGGCGATGGCGAAAAATGCGAGCTTTCCTCCCAGGAAGAGAGCCAGCTCGCCCCCCCGGGGCCGCGGGAACGGGTTGCCGCCGATGTGTCCCGTGAGAACCGCCGCGAAGTCGTCGTAGAGCTGCCACTTGGGGATGATGAAGCCATACAAGATCCACATGTAGAGGTGCTGGAGACGATGGAACGGCAGGTGCGGCTGATGGCGCGACATCCGGCAGAGGGCGCCGAGGTTGATGTCGTCGTCCAGGCCGTCGATATTGGGGTAACTGTGATGGAAGACGTTGTGCTTCCATCGCCACACGTAGGAGCTGCCGCCGAGCAGATCGAAAATGCCCCCCATGAGGCGATTCAGGGTGCGAGAGCTCGAGAAGGTGCCATGGTTGCCGTCGTGGCCGACGTTGAAGCCGATGCCGGCGAGGGCCAGTCCCAGGGAGACACAGAGGAGAACCACCTGCCACCCGCTTTGAGCCCAGGCGAGCAAGGCCACATACGAGGCACTGCTCCACAGCAGGAGCAGTGCCGTCTTGAGATAAATCGGCCGTCCTCCGTAGCGGGACCGTTCCAGCGTGGCGAGCCGCTCATCCACGCGCGACTGCACCTCCTGCTGGAAAGACCGCTCCTGGGAGAATCTGGGCTTTTTTGCGAGCATCGAACCTCTCTTCTGCTGCCGCGCTACCGCCTTGGTCCGGCGAGTAGCGGATGTCCATAACGTCGTCCAGGGTCTCGGGATGGAGATCCCCTCGGGGGACCGGATTGTATACGCAATCCAGGCGGCCGGCGGCAACAGGCTGAAGACGCTGGAGGTGGGCAGGGCCGCCTGGAGAGGGCGGAGGCGGCGGCGGCGCAGTCGTCGAAGAGGTGGGAACCCCGCGGATCCGGCGGGATCAGGGACCCAGGGGTCCCTGATCCCGCCTTCAGCCCGCCTGGAACAGGACCGTTTTCGATCAGAAGAAGTTCTGGCACTCCGAGAAGGTGATCCCCTGCGGGCACACCTTGATGGACGACGTGATGTTGTTGAAGCCGTAGACGTTGAGGTCGGGATAGGTCGTGCCGCCCTGGATCGCGAGAGTGCTGCAAGTGCCATTCGGGTTGTAGGGATAGCGGTTGAAGTTGTAGCACTTGTAGAGGATGGTCCACGATCCCGACGCCTCGACGCACGAAATCCGGTCGTTCCAGTCATCACTCAGGTAGGAGTTGGTCTGGCCGCAGGCCATGACGAGCCATCCCGACGTGCAGCCGGGGGTGTTGTTGAACCGCGCGTTCGGGCAGGTGTCCAGCGCACCCGTGGCCGACTGGAGGTCGCCCGCGGCCGCCTGCCCGGGCTCGATCCGGCTCGCCACGAACCGATCGCGCGCTTCGGGGGTCGAAAAGGCGTAGGTCACCCCATGCGCCTGCGATTCACGGGTCACCAGATAGTGCAGCGCCTCCGACGGCTGGCTCGGGCCGCCATCCGGATCGACGATCAGTACGAGAGGCTGCGCGCCAGGGCGCACGCCCGGCGGCTTCAGCTCGCGCGACAGGCGGGGAGAGTCGGCGGCGAAGGCGGCGGCCGAGGCGAGAACGGCAAGGACGGTGACGGCACACAGAGGCTTTTTCATACAGGTTCCTTTCCTGTCTGAGCTCATGACCGGAGTGTCACGCTCCCATCACTCCATGCGCGACTGTGATCAATGATCGGTCACATCCCTGCCTCGAAATGTTTCTGATTTTTTCGACACTTCACTTTAGATTGCAAGCTCGCCCTCTCGATCGCCGGAGAGGCGCGACGGGTGGGAGGAACTCAGGCGCAGGAAGCAACGCTGTTGTCCGAAGCAACCATCACCCTCCTTCTCAAGGACTGGGCCGCGGGGGATCCGGCGGCGGCCGAGGAGGTCATTCCTCTCGTCTACCAGGAGCTGCGCCGCATCGCCGCGCGGCAGCTCCAGCAGGAACGGGTCACCCACACGCTGCAGCCGACCGCCATCGTGCATGAGGCCTACCTGCGCCTCTCCGGGCAGGGGGAGCTGGCCTGGCCCAGCCGGACACACTTCTACGCCTTCGCGGGCCACCTGATCCGCCGCATCCTCGTGGACTATGCCCGCACCCGCAACTGCGCCAAGCGCGAGGGCCGTTATGAGAAGGTGACGCTCGACGACGCCGGCGACCTGGCGCTGGAGAAGAGCCCCGACCTGGTGGCTCTGGACGCGGCGCTGTCGGATCTCGAGAAGGTCGATCCCCGCAAGGCGGCGGTGGTCGAGCTCCGGTTCTTCACCGGCCTGAGCCTGGAGGAGATCGCCGGGCAGCTCGGCGTCTCGTTGGAGACCGTGGGACGCGACTGGCGGCGTGCCAAGGCCTGGCTCTACAGCAGATTGCAGGCGAAGGCGGCGGGCGTCCCATGATCGATCCCGCGCTCTGGAAACGGCTGGACGAGGTCTTCGCCGAGGCTCTGGAGCGCCCGCCGGCGCAGCGCCAGGCCTTTCTCGACGAGGTGAGCCGCGACGACCCCGCTCTGCGCGATGAGGTGGAGCGGCTGCTCGCCGCCGATCAGGCGGAGACCAGCTTCCTCGAGACCCCGCCGGGGGAGCTGCTGGGGCTGGCGCTCGACGAGCTCGAGGAGGGCGGGAGCCTCGGCCCCTACCGGCTGCTGCGCCGCATCGGCAGCGGCGGCATGGGCGCCGTCTACCTCGCCCGCCGCGAGGACGAGCACTACCAGCGCGACGTCGCGATCAAGGTCCTGCGCTCGGGCCTCGCGAGCACCGAGGCCTTTCACCGCTTCCTCGCCGAGCGGCAGATCCTGGCCCAGCTCGAGCACCCCAACATCGCCCGCCTGTACGACGGCGGCAGCACCCGGGACGGCCGGCCCTACCTGGTCCTGGAGCTGATCGACGGCGTGCCGGTCGACGAGTACTGCGACCGTCACCGGTTGAGCGTCCACCAGCGCCTCGCGCTCTTCCAGAAGATCTGCGCCGCGGTCCAGTACGCCCACCAGAACCTGCTCGTGCACCGCGACTTGAAGCCGGGCAACATCCTGGTCACCCCGGAAGGAGAGCCGAAGCTGCTGGACTTCGGCATCGCCAAACGGCTCGCGCCCGAGCCCGGCGGCCCCGGCGGCACGCCCGGAGAGACGCAAGGGGGCGTGCGCCTGCTGACGCCCAGCTACGCCAGCCCCGAGCAGGTCCGAAGTGCGGCGATCACCACCGCGAGCGACGTCTACTCCCTGGGCGTGATCCTGTACGAGCTGCTGGCCGGGCGCCGGCCCTACCCGGTCGCGCCGGAGCAGCCGTACGAGATCGAGCGCATCATCTGCGAGCGGGAGCCGGAGCGTCCCAGCGCCGCCCTTCTGCGGCCCGGGACCGACCCGCCGCCGGAGGCGATCGCACAGGCCCGCGGTACCCACCCGGCGGAGTTGCGCCGCTGCCTGCAGGGGGACCTCGACAACATCGTCCTGATGGCGTTGCGCAAGGACCCCCGGTCGCGGTACAGCTCGGCCGCTCAGCTTTCCGAGGACCTGGCAAGGTATCTCGAAGACCTCCCGGTCGCCGCCCGGCCCGAGACGCTGCGCTACCGAGGGCGCAAGTTCCTGCGGCGCAACCGGGCCGCGGTCGCCATCACCGCGGCTGTCGTCCTGCTTCTGGCGACCTTCGTGGCGAGCCTGCTCGCCCAGCGCCGGCAACTCGCCCGGGAGCGCGACAAGGCGCGCTACGCGCTGTCGTTCCTGGTCGACACTTTCAAGCAGGCGGATCCTTACCAGACGCAGGGAGAGCGGCTTACCGCGCGGGAGATCCTGGACCAGGGGGCGGCCCGGGTCGCGCGGGAGCTGGCCGGCCAGCCGGACATGCAGGCCGGGTTGATGGACGCCATCGGCGAGGCCAACCTCGGCCTGGCCCGCCACGGCAAGGCGAAGCCACTCCTGGAACGCGCCCTCGCGCTACGCCGCCAGGTCTTTGGACCCGGCTCCCTGGAAGTGGCCGAGAGCCTCGAGCACCTGGCCGCCTGCCTGAGCGAGGGCTCGCGGCTGGGTGAGGCAGAGGTGCGCCTGCGCGAGGCGCTGGCCATCCGGAGGCGCCGCCAGGGCAACCGGGACCTCGCGGTGGCCCGGACTCTCAACCAGTTGGGCCGGCTCCTGGCGCAGCAAGGTGCGCCTCTGGGGGATGCCCCCGAGATCGAGGCCCTGCATCAGGAGGCCCTGGCCATCGCCCGCCGGGTTGAGAGGCCGGCGGGAGCCACGGTGGCCGAGTCTCTGCTGGACCTGGCGGAGCTGCGCTCCCTCCAGGGGCAGACCGCGGCGGCGGAGCAGCTCTTCCGGGAAGGCCTGGAGATCGAGAGCAGGGTCTTCGAACGGCGGAACCCCCGGCTGTATCGCGACCAGTCGAAGTACGGCGTCCTCCTGATCAACGCCGGCAAGCTGCGGCCGGCGGAAGCCCTTCTGCGCAGGTGCCTCGCGATCCAGCGGGAGATGCTGGGCCGCGAGCATCCGGACGCGGTGGAAACCATGAACGACCTGGCCCTCGCGATCCACCTCCAGGGCCGCCACGCCGAGTCGGAGCCGCTGAACCACGAGGTGCTGTCTCTGCTGCTCTCGCACTACGGCCCGCTGGACCTGCGGGTCGCCACTGCGCACCAGAACCTGGCGACCGATCTCGAGCCCCTGGGCCGGGTCGCGGAGGCCGTCGACCATTATCACCAGGCCTTGGCGATCCGCCGCCGAATCATCGGCGAGGGAGACCCGGTGATCGGGCAGCTCCTCCTGCTCCTCGCCGAGCTGTACCGCTATCAGGAGGACTATCCCAGGGCGCTCGACTACGCGCGCCAGGCTTATGAGGCCGTGGTCAGGACCCGGGGGAAGGACCATCCGCACGTGGCCTACGTGTTGCGGGAGACCGGGCGCATCTACTCGCAGCAGCACCGCTTCCGCGAGGCTGAGCCCTACCTGCGCCGCAGCCTGGACCTGCGGCTCAGAATCCTCGACGCCCGGCACCCCGACCTGGCCAAGTCGCAGGTCTCGCTGGCGCGATGCCTCATCGGGCTGGGCCGCGACGGCGAGGCCGTGCCCCTGCTGCGCGAGGCACGGATCACGTTCGCCCAGGTGTACGGCCCCGGGGCCGACATCTCACAAGTGCCCGGGAAATTGCTGGCGGAGATCGCCGCGCGGCAAGCTCAGCGGTAACCCTCCGCCTGCAGCTCGAACAGCGCGGTCACCCCGCCAGCACCGCCTCGACCCGGGCCGGGTCGACCGGCTTCACGAGGTGGTCGTCGAACCCCGCCTCGCGGGCGCGCCGCCGGTCCTCCTCGGCTCCCCACCCGGTCAAGGCGACAATCCGCATTCCCTGGAGGGCGGGCTCCGCCCGGAGCCGCCGCGCCACCTCGTAGCCGGTCATCCCGGGCAGCCCGATGTCCAGGAACACCAGCTCCGGCCGGAAGGCTCGGGCGGCGGCGACCGCCCCGGGCCCGGTGTGCTCCATCTGGACCTCGTGGCCTTTCAGCCCGAGCAGCAGGGCCAGGGCCTCCGCCCCGTCCACGTTGTCGTCGACGACCAGGATCCGCAGAGGTGGCGAGACGGCGGACGGGGCGGCGGACGGGGTCGCCGGGGCCGCCTCGGCCCTGGCCGCGGCGGGGAGGCGGACGGTGAACGTGCTCCCCTGCCCCGGCCCGGGGCTGTCGGCCGCGACGGTCCCGCCGTGCAGCTCGACCAGCCGGCGGACCAGCGTCAGACCGATCCCCAGCCCGCCCTGGGCCCGGTCGATCGACTGGCCGACCTGGGTGAACATATCGAACACCTTCGGGAGCATGTCGGACGGGATGCCGACCCCGGTGTCGGCCACCCGGACCACCAGGTCCCCGCCATCCCTCTCGGCCGTGACCAGGATCCGCCCGCCGCGGGGGGTGTACTTGGCGGCGTTGTTGAGCAGGTTGCTGAGCACCTGGGCGAGCCGGGTCGGGTCGGCGTCGAGCGGGAGCGGGTCCCGGGGGAGCCGGGCCTCGAGCACGTGCCCCGCCCTCTCGATGAGCGGCCGGCTCGCCTCGACGGCGCTGTCCAGCACCGCCCGGAGCTCGACCCGCTCCGGCCGCAGGGCGACATTGCCACGGGTGATCCGCGACACGTCGAGCAGGTCGTCCACCATCCGCACCATGTGCCCGACCTGCCGCTCCATCATCTCCCGCGTCTTGCGCCCCCGCTCTCCATCTCCCGCGATCCGGAGCACCTCCAGCCCCGACCGGATCGGGGCCAGGGGGTTGCGCAGCTCGTGAGCCAGGGTGGCCAGGAACTCGTCCTTGCGCTGTTCCTGGTTCCGCAGCTCGTCGTACAGCCCGGCGAGCCGCTCCTCGTCGCGCTTCTTGGCCGTGACGTCGAGAGTGACGCCGTCGAACCGGACGGGCGTGCCGTCCAGGCCGTAGGCGGTCCCCCCCAGCGCCCGGACCCACCGGACCGCCCCGGTCGCCGGATCCACCGTGCGGTAGTCCACGTCGTACGGGGTGTGGTTCGCGATGGACGTTTCGATCGCCGCCCGGGTCGGCGCGCGGTCGTCCGGGTGGAGCCGGTCGTAGAACGTGTCGATGGTGACGCGAGCGCCGGGCGAGAGCCAGAAGTGCTCCTTCACCCGGTCGTCCCACATCAGCTCGTCGAACGGCAGGTCGCAGTACCAGAACCCGACGCCCGACAGCCGGACCGCGTACTCCAGCCGGGCCCGGCTCTCGCCCAGCGACCGGGCGACGCGGTCCCGTTCCAGTGCCTCCCAGCAGCGGGCGACGACGGTGTGGACCAGCTCGACCTCGTCGGCCGTCCACTGCCGCGGCGTCTTCTGGTGGACCGCCATCGCGGCCGTGAAAGACCTGTTCTTATGGAGCGGGACGCAGATGACCGCCCGGATCTCGGTCGCGCGGTAGGCCGGGAGGTCCTCCGGCCCGATCCGCGGGTCGGTATCGGTGTCGTGGACGACGTAGGGCTCGTTCGCCAGCATCTGCCGGACGCACTCGGGCCCGAAGGCCGCCACATCCCACCGGCCGACGATGCTCGCGACCCCGCGGGCGTAGTCGCCGGTGATGACGAACACCCGCTCCGCCTCGACCTCGGCGTACGCGCACCGGTCGGCCCCGAGGTGCTCGGCGAGC
>DATAHG010000739.1:0-3698 GCA_036263295.1 Thermoanaerobaculia bacterium
GCGCGACGCCATGCGCGGGGCCTTCCTGGGCCCGGAGTTCTCGGCCGAAGCGATCCGCGAGTTCCTCGACGCCCACGGCTATCCTTACGAGGAGCTGTCGGAGGAGGAGTGGCCGCGCCGGCTCGCCCGGCTGATCGCGGAGGAGAACGTCATCGGCCTCTGCCACGGCCGCATGGAGTTCGGCCCGCGCGCCCTCGGCAACCGTTCGATCATCGGCGATGCCCGGTCGGTCAAGATGCAGTCGATCATGAACCTCAAGATCAAGTTCCGGGAGAGCTTCCGGCCGTTCGCGCCAAGCGTCCTGGAGGAGCGGGTGTCGGACTTCTTCGAGCTCGACCGGCCGTCCCCCTATATGCTGCTGGTGGCCGACGTTCAGGCGTCGCGGCGGATCCCGCGGCGCGGGGACGAGGCGGGGCTGCCGCTGGTCGAGTGGGTCAATCGGCCGCGCTCCGACGTCCCCGCCATCACCCATGTGGACGACTCGGCGCGCATCCAGACGGTCAACGCGGAGGACAACCCGCGCTATCACGCGCTGATCTCGGAGTTCGAGAAGCTGACCGGCTACGGCGTGATCGTCAATACCAGCTTCAATGTGCGCGGCGAGCCGATCGTCTGTACGCCGGAGGACGGCTACCGCTGTTTCATGCGGACCGAGATGGACTATCTGGTCCTCGGGCCGTTCCTGATCGACAAGAAGGCCCAGCCGGTTTTGAAGGAAGACCGGGACTGGCGGCAGGATTACCAGCTCGATTAGGCTGCTCCCAGTCGTTTGTTTCAAGCCAAGGAGTCCGTGGATGCGCAGGCTCGGTTATATCGGTACCCTCCTGGGGGAGGTCTTCCAGTTCGCCCGGCAGAACAAGGTGTACTGGATCGTCCCCTTCGTCCTCGTCCTGGGGCTCGTGATCCTGCTCGTGGTCACCAGTCACGCGACGGCGCCGTTCATCTACACGCTGTTCTGAACGGGTGAGCGCGCCGCGTCCCCGGCGGGCCGCCCGGCTCGTCCTGCTGCTGGTCTCGACGGGCCTCTCGCTGCTGATCGCGGAGGTGGCCCTGCGCGTGGCCGAGGTTTCCAATCCCAACTTCTACCAGCCGGACGTCTGGCGGGGCTGGGCTTTGCGCCCCGGGGCCGAGGGTTGGCAGCGCAAGGAGGGGGAGGCCTGGGTTCACGTCAACCGCCGCGGGCTGCGGGACGAGGAGCACGCCGTCCCCAAGCCGGCGGGGGAGCTGCGGATCGCCTTTCTGGGCGACTCCTGCACCGAGGCCATCCAGGTGCCGGCCGAGGCGACGTTCTGGGCCCGGCTCGAGAAAGAGCTGGCGGCCTCCTGTCCGGCGGTGGCGGGCCGGCGGGTCCAGTCGCTCAATTTCGGGGTCTCGGGGTACGGCACGGCGCAGGAGCTGCTCACCCTGCGCCACGCGGTGTGGGACTACCAGCCGGACGCCGTGGTCCTCGCCTTCTACTCCGGCAACGATGTGCGCAACAACGAGCGCCCGCTGGAGCAGGACCCGGGGCGACCCTATTTCACGCTGGGGCCGGCCGCCGCGTTGACCCTGGACGCCTCCTTCCGCGAGACCGGGGGGTACCGCCTGCGGCGGTCGTTGCCGGGGCGCCTGCTCTACGGCATGTTCAACCGCTCGCGGCTGATGCAGCTCGGCAAACAGGGCAAGACCGCGGTGGACGGCTGGGTGGGGGCCTGGAAGGCGCGCAAGCAGGAGAAGGGCGCGGCGCTCCAGGAGCTGGGGCTGGACAACGCGGTCTATGAGCCGCCCGACACGCCGGAATGGCGCGACGCCTGGGCGGTGACCGAGGCGATGGTGAAGGCGATGCGCGACGAGTCGGCGGCCCGCCATGTCCCGTTCGGAGTGGCGTCCCTCACCACAGGGATGCAGGTCCACCCGGATCCGGCGGTCCGCCAGGCCTTCGCGCGGAAGCTCGGGGTGCCCGATCTCTTCTACCCGGACGACCGGATGCGGGATTTCGGGGCGGCGCAGGGGATCCCGGTGCTGACCCTGGGCCGGCCTTTGCGGGTGTACGCCGAGCGGAGCCAGGTCTTCCTCCACGGCTTTCCGAACGCGGAGCTGGGGGAAGGGCACTGGAACGAGCGCGGGCATGCCGCCGCGGCCCGGGCGATGGCGGGGTGGGTGTGCGGGCTTATTCGGATCCCACCAAAGCCGTAGAGTTTTACGAAGAGTCCTGTGTTAATATTTGCTCCCATTCTATTTCGGAAAGGAGCTCGCATGGTTTCGAAATCCCGTGTTTTACGCCTTTTCTGTGTCCTCCTCATGGTAGGTGTCGTGTTGAGCGCCGCTCAGGGCGGTATCACCATCAAGAACAAGGATTCCAGGGGCAAGGGAGGCGTGTTCCGCGAGTTCGTATTCTCATCTCCGACGGAAACCAAGGCTGCCGACACGTGCTCGGGTTCCTGCAGCTGCTCGACTTGCAGTTGCTATGGTACCTACTCCTGCTGCTCGGCGGGATGCGGTGCCTGCTTCTCTGTCGCCTGTGACGCGACTTAGGCTCGAAGCCCGAGACCTATTTGGCCCAGCCCACGGCGCGCGCCCTGGGCTGGGCATCGCGTCCACCCTCCCGGAGTCAAGCGCATCCTCAATTTCGTCTCCATTCCTGGAAAAGCCGGCTTCGCTCCGATAGGATCGTTTCGGACCCGCCGCGGCACCAGCCAAGTCAGGGGAAGGATAGAGTCCCCGGAAGAGAGGCCCCGCTTGCCCCTCCGGAGGGGATGGTCCAGAATAGCGCCATGCGATTCAAGCCGGTTCATGGAGTCCTGATCGTCCTGGCCTTCGTCGGCGCCGTGCTCCTGTCCGAGCTGGCGGTCGAAGGGCGGCTGGGCGGATCGGGCTTCGAGCGAGTCGCTCCGGACCGGACCGGGACGGTCCGGATCTCCGTCGCGAGCCTCGGGCCGCAGGAGGTCCGGTTCTTCCGGTTCCTCAACGCCTCCAACCAGGAGGTCAAGTTCTTCGTCGGCCGGGACGGTGCCGGTCATCTTCAGGTCGCTTTCGACGCCAACGAGCAGTGCGCCAAGAATAAGCGGGGGTTCCGGCACGACGGGGAATGGGTCGTCTGCAACAAGTGCGACAAGGCCTTCCGGCTCTCCGAGGTGAATCGGGGAGGGGGTGGCTGCCTGCCGGTCCCTCTGCGGTTCCGGGAGGAAGGCGGCGAGCTGCTGCTCTCGGAGGCCGACGTCCTCCAGGGCTGGCGGCTCTTCCACTAGCTGTTGCGGGCGCTGCGAACCGTCCTGGAATCAGAGCTTTGACGTTCCCCCCTGCAGTGTTGTATCTTCGCGCGGTCCGGAAAGGTTAGTCATGTGCGCAGCCGACTTCGTGCTCTACGAAGAGGAGTTCAGACAGCTCGAGGAGTCTCTGCGCCGTTTGCGTCAGGAGGCCAATGGCAAGGCTGTCTTCCTGATCGACAAGAACGGCCAGCAGATCGCCGCAACGGGCGAGATCGAGCAGTTCGATACCACCTCGCTTGCCTCGCTCACCGCCGGCAATGTCGCGGCCACGGACGGCCTCGCCAAGCTGATCGGGGAGCGCGAGTTCTCGGTGCTCTTTCACGAGGGCCAGCAGGACCATATCCATATCTCGATCGTCGCCAAGCGGGCCATCCTGGTGGTCATCTTCGACGACCGTTCCTCCCTCGGGCTGGTGCGGCTGCGCGTCAAGCGGGCCAACGTCGATCTGGA
>DATAHG010000740.1:0-1782 GCA_036263295.1 Thermoanaerobaculia bacterium
TGGCTGGTCCCCCTGGCCAAAGGGGAGAAGATCGGGGCCTGGAGCCTCACCGAGCCGGGCGCCGGCTCGGACGCGGCCGGCACCCGCACCCGCGCCGAGAAGGTGGACGGCGGCTGGATCCTCAACGGCTCGAAGACCTTCACCACCCACGGCAGCGTCGGCGACTTCTGCGTGGTGTTCGCCGTCACCGACTCCCAGGGGCCGCGCCACCACAACATCTCGGCCTTCGTGCTGGACAAGGGGATGGAGGGCTTCCGCCCGGGCAAGAAGGAGAACAAGCTCGGCATCCGCGCCTCCGACACCGCCGAGGTGGTGATGGAGAACTGCTTCGTCGCCGAGGACCGGCTGCTCGGCAATGAGGGGGAAGGGTTCATCCAGGCCCTGCAGATCCTCGACGGCGGCCGGATCTCGATCGCCGCCCTCGGGCTCGGCACCGCGATCGGCGCCTATGAGACCGCCCTGCGCTACGCCAAGGAGCGCGAGCAGTTCGGCAAGCCGATCGCCCACTTCCAGGCCGTGCAGTTCCACCTCGCCGAGATGGCGACCCGGGTGGCGGCGGCCGAGATCCTCACCTACGCGGCGGCCGAGGCCATGGACCGCGGCCTCAAGGTGTCGCGTCTCGCCTCCGAGGCCAAGCTCTACACCGGCGAGGCGGCCGTGTTCTGCTCGGAGCGCGGGGTTCAGATCCATGGCGGCTATGGTTTCATCAAGGACTACCGGGCCGAGAAGTACTACCGCGACGCCAAGATCTGCACCATCGGCGAGGGCACGAGCGAGATCCAGCGCCTGGTGATCGCCCGCCAGCTCTTCAAGGGGCGCTGATGGCGGAACCGACGCCCGCCAGGCTCCCGGCGCGGGGCTGGTTGCGCTACGAAGGCGACCTGGGCAGCCACCTCGACGCCCTCATCCCGCGGGTGCTGGAGCGCAACGCGCGCGCCCTGGGCCGCGCCATCTCCCTGCTGGAGGACGGCGGTCCGGCGCAGCGCGAGCTGGTCCACCGGGTCTATGGGCGCACCGGCAACGCCCGCGTCGTCGGGGTGACCGGCCCGCCGGGCGCCGGCAAGAGCACCCTGGTCGATCGCCTCGCCCGCCTCTGCCGCGCCCGCGGCGAGACCGTGGCGATCCTGGCGGTGGACCCCACCAGCCCGTTCACCGGCGGCGCCCTGCTCGGCGACCGCATCCGCATGCAGACCCTCTACACCGACCCGGGCGTGTTCATCCGCTCGATGGCCACCCGCGGCAACATGGGCGGCCTCGCCCGCGCCTCGCGCGACGCCGTGGACCTCCTCGACGCCGCCGGCTTCGACTGGGTGCTGGTGGAAACGGTCGGCGTCGGCCAGGACGAGATCGACGTCGTGCGCACGGTGGATACGGTCGCCGTGGTGACCGTCCCCGGCCTGGGCGACGACATCCAGGCGATCAAGGCGGGGATCCTGGAGATCGCCGACGTGTTCGTGATCAACAAGGCCGACCGCGAGGGCGTGGAGCGCACCGCCAAGGACCTGGAGATGATGCTCTCGATCGGCGAGCATGGGGAGTGGTTGCCGCCGATCCTGCGCACGGTCGCGAGCCGCGAGGAGGGGGTGGACCGCCTGCTCGCCGAGATGGAGCGTCACCGCGACTATCTGCGCTCCTCGGGCGAGTTGGAGCGGCGGCGGATCTCCCATCTGCGCCTGCGCGTCGAGACCATCCTCAAGGAGCGCGTGGTCGCCGCCGCCGACCGCGTGCTGGGGGTGGAGCGCGAGGTCGAGCGCGGGCATCAGGAGCGGCTGGACCCGTACC
>DATAHG010000741.1:0-2613 GCA_036263295.1 Thermoanaerobaculia bacterium
GTCGGATCGACCACCAGCGCCGCGGCATGCGATTCCTCGAACCGGCTGAGATCGGAATTGAGCGGATCGCGGGTCACCACCAGCGAGTCGAGCTGGGGCCGGGACGGGTTGCGCAGCAGCTTGACCGGGCTCGGCAGGGCCGAGTACACGAGCTGGTCCTCGCCCGCGACCTCCTGGCCCTCCTCGTCATAGGGCTCGATCGCGGCGAGCCCCTCGAAGCCGCCGGGGGGGCCGTAGGTCCACAACAGCGTCGCGGTGCGGTCCACATGGAACGGGCCGAACAGCAGGGCCGAGCGGTGCAGCAGGGCGCGGAGCTGGTCGGCGCTGCAGTCCACCTGCTGAGCCGTGAGAGGACGGGGAAGCTCCGGACTCTGGGCCAGAGCGGGATTCGAAATGAGGGCGAGGCGGGCAAGAAGGAGAATTCCCGTCGCTGCGATTGCTGGTGAGTGGGTCTTCAAGAGAACCTCCTTGGCCTCGGGGGGCCAGTGCCGCCCCGCCGGAAACAGCCCACAGCACGGATCGTGCCACCCCTCTCCGGAGACCGCTCCGGGAACCTGTCCCTCCTGGCTCACCGTGGAGCACAGTAAGAGATGGCCGCCCGACCGCGTCGCGGCGCCGGGGGGCCCGTCCGCCCGCGGGCTCGCACGGGCCGGGCCGGAACAGCCGGGATCGATCCGGGATCGATTAAGATGCGGCGTCCCGCTCGGCGGTCCAGATCAATCAGGAGAAGAGGAGCCAACATGGAGATCAAGACGGTCGGCGTCGTGGGCGCCGGCGTGATGGGAATCGGGCTCGGTCAGAACCTCGCCCAGACCGACCACAAGGTCGTCCTGGTGGACATCTCGACCGGTGTCCTGGAGCACGCCAAGGAGGAGATCCGCAAGAACCTGCGCTTCCAGGGCATGTTCCAGAAGGGCGCCAAGAAAGAGGATCCCGAAGCCGTGCTCGGCCGGATCCACTTCACCACCGATTACGAGGCCCTCGGCGAGTCCGACTTCGTGGTCGAGAACGCGACCGAGAAGTGGCCGATCAAAAAAGAGATCTATCCGCAGCTCGACGCCATCTGCCCGCCCCACGCGGTCTTCGCGGCCAACACCTCCTGCATCCCGGTCACCAAGATCGGCTCGACCACCAAGAGGCCGGACAAGATCCTCGGCATGCACTTCATGAACCCGGTGCCGCTCAAGCCGATGGTCGAGGTCATCCGCGGCTATCACACCACCGATCAGACCATCGAGACCGCCCTCACCTTCCTGCGCCAGATGGGCAAGGACGGCATCGTGGTCAACGATTCGCCGGGCTTCGTCTCCAACCGCGTGCTCATGCTGACTGTCAACGAGGCGGTCTTCCTGGTGCATGACGGCGTGGCGACCGCCGAGCAGATCGATCAGCTTTTCAAGACCTGTTTCGGTCACAAGATGGGACCGCTCGAGACCGCCGACCTGATCGGCCTCGACACCATCCTCTTTTCGATCGAAGTGCTCCACGAAGAATTCAACGACAGCAAGTACCGCCCCTGCCCCCTGCTCAAGAAAATGGTCGACGCGGGTCTTCTGGGCCGCAAGAACGGCAAGGGTTTCTACGACTACAGCATCTCCCTCTAAGGACGAATGCCAATGGACCAGACCCAAGAGAAGATCAAGGAATTCCTCTCGCGTTTCTTCCGCAACCACGACCTGAAGGCGGAAGAGGACATCTTCGCCCTCGGCTTCGTCAACTCGCTGCTCGCCATGCAGCTCGTGGCCTTCGTCGAGAAGGAGTTCGGGATCAAGGTGGAGGACGAGGACCTCGACCTCGACAACTTCCGTTCGATCAACGCGATCTCCAGCCTGGTGGCGCGCAAGAGCGGCGGCGCCTCCCCGGCGGCCGCGGCCGCCCAGGCCTGAGCGAGGGCGGCCGGTGAAGTTGGAGCTGACCCCCGAGCAGCGCGCCGCGCGCCAGGAGTTCCGCGCCTTCGTCGAGGCGGAGATCGTCCCCCACGCCGGCCGTTGGGACCGCGAGGAGTCGATCGATCTCGGTCTCGTGGACAAGCTGCGCGAGCGCGGCTATCTCGGCTCGCTGATCCCACGGGACGATCGCCCGGCGCGCGACATGATCACCTACGGCCTTCTCACCGAGGAGATCGGCAAGGGGTGCTCGTCGGTCCGCTCGCTGCTTACCGTGCACGACATGGTGGCCTGGGCGATCCAGCGCTGGGGGAGCCGCGAGCAGAAGGAGCGGTTCCTCCCCGCCATGTCGCGCGGCGAGCGCCTCGGCGCCCTGGCGCTCTCCGAGCCCGGCGCCGGCAGCGATGCCAAGAGCGTCGAGACCATGGCGGTGGCCGACGGCGATTCGTTCGTCCTCGACGGGCGGAAGAAGTGGACCACCTTCGGCCGGATCGCTCACATTTATCTCGTCCTCGCCCAGGTCGACGGCAAGCCGACCACCTTTCTGGTCGAGCGCGAGACCCCGGGCTTCCGCGTCGAGCCGCTCCACGGCATCACCGGAACCCGCGCCTCGCTGCTCGCCGAGCTGTTTCTCGAAGGGTGCCGGATTCCGAAGGAGAACCTGGTGGGGCGGATCGGCTTCGGCCTGTCGCACGTGCTGTTCGCCGGCCTGGAGCAGGGGCGCTAC
>DATAHG010000742.1:0-12742 GCA_036263295.1 Thermoanaerobaculia bacterium
CACGCACAGGATCGGGAGGAACTGGTCGATCGTCGTGTCCCCGCTGTACGCGTTGGTCTGCCCGTCCGCCCCGACGTGTACGTAGCCGTTCTGCTGGCCGAGCACGGTCCAGGTCATGCCGGTTCGCAGCCCGGTCGGCTCAGTCGGGGTCGGCCCGGGGTCATCCCCTGGCGGGAGCTCGTGTTCACCCGGATCGACCTGGTTGATGTAGGCCTGAGCCGGATTCGCGGCGACGCCGAGAATCAGTGCGAACAGGCACCCGTTTGCGAGCGCACGGACCGCCTTGCCGCTTCCCCAAAGCAAACCTTCTCCATTGAAACGCTTCATCGTTCCGGTCTCCTCGTACTGGAGGACGCCAGGGCAGTCCGGCGTCCCGCGGAGCACCAGCTAACGGGCGAAAATAAAAACTGGCTGGAGGGATCTGGAGAATCGTTACAGGGGCGAGCTGGTGACTGCTCTCTATTGGCGGCTCGTCTGGATGCCGCTGGCCAGGTCGCGAGCCTCTTTCTTGGTGAAGTCCCCTTCGATGAGCGCAACGCCTCCAGGGATCTCCGGCCGGATGATCGGGGCCATGACGAGGCGGCCGTCGAGCAGGATTGCGACCCTCTTGTTCAGGTTCTCCCGTGTCAACCGTGCGAGCTTCTCGCCCCCTTCATCCGTCAGCTCCTCTCAGAACAATAGTTCTCGTATGAGACGGTTGGGCCCGTTACGGTTGTCATGGAGGGTTTGACTGCTCCGCCATCCCCGGCTGATTCGCCAGCGGTCCGACATACGGAGAGGTCCGGGTGGAAGCGCGCCAGAATACGACGACGGCCGCTTTGAGGGGATTCCTCTTGATCACTTTCTTTTGCTTCACCGCGTAGCGCTCAAACCGCTCTTGCAATCCTCCGGGGCGGGGCGTCTCGAAGCGCAGGCCGCGGGACTCCAGGAAAGCGCGCGCTCGCATGTGCGAGTCCAGGAGTTGTTGCGGCGTCGCTCCCGGGATCAATTCCTTGAAGTCGCCAGGGCAGAGCGGGAAGACCGCGGCGGCGGGATCCGCGACGGAGCTGAGGACTCCCTCTCCCCCTTCGGTGTAGGAAGAGACGTCGTACCCCACCCGGCGCGGGATGGTGCCGGTGGCGAAGACGGAGCCCCGGCAGCCGGCCTGCGCATGGATCAGGGGCCAGACATACGAGAGCGGACGGATGTCCACCGTGACAGGGTCCTGCGCCAATTCGAATCCCGCCGCCCGGTATTCGCGCAGCAGCCGCACCACATCCAGCGAAATCGATTCGTCCGTCTCGGTCAGGGGTGCGACCGGGACGCGCGACGGCAGGCTGAGAAACATGTTGAGCGCGGTCGAGGCGATCAGCGCCACCGCCAGGAACGCCAGGAGAGCGACCGGGCGCCAGGGTCCGAGAGCCAGGAAGGCGCGCGGCGGCAGGAAGACCAGATAGCCGATCAGGAGACCTGTCAGGTACGGCTGGAACTTGAAGAACGCGTTCCGCATCGCATCTCCTCCCAAGCGGAGCTTGCAGGAAGGTTGCTTCTGTGACCCAGAGGGGTGATCGTCATCTTACCGCACAACCAGGCGTAAAAAAGGCCCCGCCCGGGCGCGCTTCGGACGGGGATGGCAGAGGCCCCGCCTGTGCCAGCCAGAGGTGGGGCCGTGATTCAGATTTCAAAGAGTGCGCGGGCAGGATGAACGCTACCCATCCGTGACGCTGGATGCGGGAACGATAGCGCATGGTGCAGATTCGGTCAAGCAACGGACTAGCGGTCGTGTTACTCGTGGGAATTTAGGAAGTCTGCCTCGCCATTCTCTGGCGATGGATCCCGATCGCGCCGCCCGTGGCTCCACTTTGTCTCGGAGCGGCGCCGCACCGTCACAGACGAGGCCGCTCCGGGTGGGCGCGAGCCTGGCGGCTCCGCAAGCGGCCATGCAGAGGGCGAGAGTGAGCCCGTAGCGGAGGAAGAGAGCCCGCTCCGGGACGACGCAGGGCGGTGTTGAGCCCGAGTGTCGCGGTATGGCTCGCCACGAGAGCGCGGCGAGACCGAGCGGCTCCCCCCCGAGCCGACGCGGAGCCGCCCGGTCTGGCTTGGGGGCCGCCAGGGGATCAGCGGCTCCGTGCCGCCGCGATGTGGGCTTATCGCGCCTTCCCGCTGGTCCGTCGCGAGCCTCCATGGGACTGTGGCGGGAGCCGGTGAAGGTGCGGGAAGAGGGCGCGGCGGTCCGCTCCCTTCTGATAATCTGTCCGGATCACCAGAAAGGACCAAGCTGCCATGCCGAGCTTTCCTCAACCGCAAGAAGCGGCGCAGTACTACTCCCGCTACATCGATCGTGTCCGGACCGAAGACATCCTTGGCCTGCTGGAGACCCAACTCGATGAGGTTCTCCCCATCCTGGAGGGTATCTCCGAAGAGAAGTCTCTCTATCGGTACGGACCGGACAAGTGGAGCATTCGCCAGGCGCTCAACCACGTGAACGATACGGAGCGGGTGTTTTTGTTCCGGGCCTACTGGTTCGCCCGTGGCTTCGGCTCACCCCTGCCGGGAATGGACCAGGATGTGGCCGCCGCCGCGGCCGGGGCGGACGATGTCTCCTGGGCGAGCCACCTCGACGAGTTGCGGTCGGTGCGTCAGGCGACGCTGACCTTCTTCCGCAATCTGCCCGCCGAAGCCTGGACGCGCGGCGGCATCGCCAGCGACAACCCCTTTACGGTGAATGCGCTGGCGTACATCGTGGCCGGCCATGTGTCGCACCACATGGCGGTGCTGCAGGAGCGCTATTTATAAAGGTTCGAGCCTGGCCGTCGAAAGTCACCCCCGGCCAGGCATTGCGCGGGGTAACTGCATCGGAGCCGTGTGCATCAAGCACAAGGGACCGTCGAGTTGATCGTACATAAAGGGTTCTCCTTTATGGTTGAATCTCCTCCGCCCGGCGCGGCGAAGGCCGCCTGAATTGTGATCAGGCGTATTGTTTCCATGGCGAGGTGGAGCTTCTTGGGCTTTCTTTTCATGGACTCTCCCGATCCTTGTTTAAGCTGGCCGGTTTGTTACCAGGGTCCTTCCAGCAGGCATCTCATCCCCATTGGCCTGCTATCTCTAGCTAACATTTCGATTTTGAAATCTGGCCGGGAGTTATCGACAGCGAGGCCCGGTGCGAGGTCCTCGTCGGGCTTCCTGGTGGCGCCTCGCCCGCAACGCTGCGGGGCCATCTTTTTTCTGCTGGTTTTGATCTGTACGGCCTGGCCCCGCCTCGCACAGGCCGCGGCTCCTCCCGACTCCGGCATCGTCGTCACAGAGGTGCGAGATGGGATGGCGGCCAAGGAGGCAGGTCTCGAGCCAGGTGACGTTCTGCTCTCCTGGCATCGGATTGAGTCGCCCGTGACGAGCCGTTGTCCTTCCGCAGGGAAACTGGCATTGCCCTTCGACCTTGTCGAAGTGTTCCTCGAGCAGGTGCCGCGGGGGGCGGTTGTTCTCGAAGGCCGGAGGGGAGCCGGGATGATGTCGTGGGTGCTTCCGGGCCGGGCTCCCTCCGATTGGCAGGCAGTCAGAGTGGCGCCGGTTTTGTCGGGGAAGCTCCTTGACCGGTATCAAGAAGGCCGGGCCGCGCTGCAATCGGAGGAATTTGAAGCCGGCATCGCTTCCATGCGTTCGGCCGCGGCAGAAGCCGGAGCGAGCGGGTTTCATGACCTTGCCGCCTGGTTTTTGTCCGAGGCGGCCCGATCGCTCGGATGGGTCGACCGATGGGGTGAGGCGGATGCCCTCTATGGCGAGGCTCTGTCCTTGCCGATTTCATCCGAGAGGAAAAGCATCGTGACCGCTCAGCTACTCCGGGAGTGGGGAGAGCTGTTTCGAGCTCGTCTGTCTTGGGCCCGGGCGAAGGACTGCTTCGAGCGCGCCTTGGCTGCCGACCGGCAAAAATCCTTCGAGAGTCTCTCTGCCGCTTGGAGCCTCACCGGCCTGGGTTATGTGTACAACCGGAGCAGAGGGTCGCAACGGGATGGACAGCCTTTCGAGAAGGCGACGGCGATCCGCCATCGTTTGGCGGCCGGGAGCTCGGACGATGCGGCAAGCTGGTTTCATTGGGGGAACGCCGCTGTCGCGGACGGCGAGAATCAGATCGCCATCGATCGCTACGAACGGGCGATTCGAATCCTGGAAGGGCTCGAAACCGGCGGGCTCCTCCTGGTGGAAACTCTCTCGTCCCTCGCCCTTGTTCGCCTGCAGCAAGGGGAGACCGATCTGGCGGAGAGGACATGGTCTAGAGCGTACTCACTAGTAAACCAGATCGCTCCCGACGACTTCCTCGTCGCAGGCATCACGCAGGGGCTTGGGCCGCTGGCAGAAAGCCGTGGTGATCCGGCAAGGGCCAAGGCTCTACTGACCCGGTCGCTGGAAGTGTGCAGGCGAAATGAGCCAGACAGTCTCTACGAGGCGGAGGCGCTGCGCGAGCTCGGACAGCTCGAAATACGCCTCAGGGAGGATGAAACCGGCTCGCGGCACCTCTGCCGGGCCATGGAGCTGGTCGAATCATGGCGGAGGAAGTTTCAGACGAACGACGAGGTCCGGACCCGCTGGGGTCTGCGCTTCTCCAGGTATTACCACGACTGCGCCGATTCCCTGCTCGCAACCGGGAGGGCCGAGAACGCCTTTCTGGCAATTGAAAAAGGGCGCGCGCGAGGCTTCCTGGAGTTACGGGCCGAGCGTACCCTTCGGCAAGCCACGCCCTCTTCCGATTGGAGCCTGGAATGGGCGGACCTCAACACCGAATACGACCACGTCCAGGATCAGTTGGGAAAGATCAGCTCACGAAAGGGGAGCCGTCTCGAGGACATTGTGAGCCTCGAAGGCCGCCTGCGTGAGATCCGCCGCCGGAAAGAACGAATCCTGGAGCAACGCCGCCCGCCTGGCTCGGTCCGCTATCCGGAGCCGCTCTCTCTGCCCGAAGCGCTCCAGCGTCTGGAGCCAGGCACGGCTTTGCTCTCCTATTCCGTGGGAACGACGAGGACTCTCCTTTTTGTTCTGTTTCGGGAGAAGGACGGCGCTCCCTCCTGGAAGGTCCTGCCGCTGGAGGTCAAGTCCAGCGATTTGAGGAAGCGGATCGGAATTTTCCGGGACGCTATCTTCAAGTCCCGAGCCAACCGGAAGGATCTGACCGCCCAATCCCGTGCGCTCTACGATCTCCTGATCAGACCGGCCGAGCCCTACCTCGCGAATTGCGACCGCATCGTTCTTTCGCCCGACGGCCCGCTTAACACGCTCCCCTTCGCGGCGTTGCTTCGAGAGGACCGGTATCTGATCGAGTGGAAGCCGATCCACTTCGTCCTCTCGGCGAGTGTGTACGCGGATCTTCTGACCCAGCGCCGGCCAGCGGAAGAGCGGCCCGCCTCCAAGCTGGTGGCGTTCGGGGACGCCGCCTACTCCCGGCCGGACGCGCTGGTGAAGAGATTGCCCGTGACCCGCAAGGAAGTCGAGGAGATCGGGAACCTTTTTCCCGGAGCCGAGGTCTTTCTGGGAGAGGACGTCACGGAAGAGAGGGTGAAGGTGGCGGTCCGCGGAGCGTCGCTGATCCATTTTGCCGTCCACGGTTTTCTCGATGAGCGCAATCCGCTCAACTCGGCGCTGATTCTCAGCTCCTCCAGAAAGGTGGGAAACGGCAGGAACAACGGGCTGCTCCAGGCTTGGGAGGTGATGGAAGAGCTCCCCCTCGACGCCGATCTCGTCACACTCTCGGCCTGTGACACCGCCCTCGGGCAGGAGATCGGCGGCGAGGGTCTGATCGGGCTTACCCGGGCCTTCCAGTACGCCGGCGCGCGCTCCGTGCTCGCCACCCTGTGGGGGATCTCCGACCGGTCGACGTCCGATTTCATGGTCCGTCTCTACGGCGCACTGCGCGCGGGAGAGGCCAAGGACGAGGCCCTGCGTTCCGCTCAGATCGCCCAGATCCATTCCGCGAAAGCCCAGCCGTTCTACTGGGCCGCCTTCCAGCTCTATGGAGACTGGCGATGAGGCGGCCTTGGCGGAGCCCGGCGCGGGTTTTCATGAATTCATGCAGTAGATGCTATATTTAAGGCGTGGAGCTGGTGTTTACGCTTTTCATTCGCAGGCTGACGGACGATCTGGATTCTTCTCAGTTTTCCGAGGCGTGGGATAGGTTGGAATCGATTCTGCGGCAGGAGCTGAGGCGGCGGAACCTCTGGAACAGTCCGCCGGCCTATCTCGGGATCTACGGCTGGCCGAGCTGGGAAGGGCCGGGTCGGCGGCCGGCGGACGAAGGTCCGCTTGCCGAGCTGACCGCGGAGTGCTATTCCTTTATTTTCGTAGATCGATTGGCGGCACTGCGAGCGCAACTCGAGATCAAGCCTAATATCGAGGGGCTCGTCCTGCTCAACGTCCGCCACTTCCTGCATGAGCGGCAGCGGGCCTACGATCCGATCGGTTTCCGGGTTTTCGAGATCCTGCGCGAGGCGGTGCGGGAGGGGATCGCGCAGGGCGAGCTGTTCGTCCTGGAAGGGGATCCCGGAGTGCGCAACGAGACGATTCTCGGATTCGATCCTGGGGCGGAGCCGGCGGGATCCGTCGATCTCGGCCCGCTGGTGGCACGCTGGAACGACGATCTCCTCCCGGATCTCCTGCTGGCGCGCGGTCGCCAGCAGGCCGAAGTCCTGGCCCGGCTGCGCGCGAAGCTGCTGGAGCTCGCGAGCGCGGGCGTCCGCTCCTTCAGCGTCCGGTCCGTGATCGATCCCTTGAAGAACGACACGCGATCCCGCTGGGCCGCGCTGATGGAAGAGGCGCGCGGGGAGCGGGAGCGCTCGGGCTCGCGGCCGTCGGGGGAGCGCGTCCTGCTCGGGACCGCGCCGCCGCAGGCCGCCTTCGAGGTCGAGGAGAGCTTCGCTCACCTGGCGCAGCGGGTGACGGCGGCGATCGAGGAGCTGTCCACGGATCCGCGCACCCGGCGCTATCTGGCCTCGCTCTGGCAGTTTCTGCGAATCCAGGCCGGCGACGAGAGCAACGAGGAGGAGTGGGAGCAGCTCTCCCATCGCAAGCTCGCGCAGCTCCTCGACATCCCGCGGGAGCGCCTGCCGGATCTCTTCGCGACGCTGCGCCGGCTGGTGTCGCAGTGCCGGGAGCCGAAAGTGTCGCCTTCGGCCGCCCGGATTGAACGCGAGCCGCCGGAAGGTGAGAAGATGGAGCGGGACCGGATGGAAACCTCGCGCCTGGGGAGAAGTCGATGACCGATTCCGCTCTCTCGCCTCGCCGGCAACGACTCGCCGCCGCCTCGCTGACGGCTGCGACGGCCGCCCGGACCGCCGCCGAGGCGCGCCGGGGGAAGGCTCCGGCCGTGGGCGATCGGTGCGTCCTGCCCGCCACCTCCGTCTTTCCGGTCGAATGGGTTCTGATCGATCAGCGCGCCGCGCCGCCGGCCTTTCTGGCCGTGCTGGCCGACATCCACCCCCTGGTGGGGAGCGCCGACCTCATCGTGGCGCCCGGGGCTTTGCGCCTGCGCTGCCGGGCCCGGGTCTGGCTCGATGCGGGGGCGCTCGCCGCGGCTTCGATCGTCGGGGGGCTCGACCGGGTCACGGTCGAGAAGGTTCGGCGGCGGATCCAGGAGCTGGAACGCGACGCGGATCCCCAGCCGGCCGGGGAAATCGAGTCTTCCGTGGAATATCAGGACTGGCAGCGCGACGTGGTCACCCCGGCCCTGGCCGCGGCGGGCTCCGCGGTGGGAGCGCCCGGGCTCTCCGACCTTCGCGAGGAGCAGGCCGCCCGCCGGAGGACGGAGCCGGCTCGCTTCATGGCGGCCGCCTCCGTCCTTCTCGTGATCGGGCTCGCCGGCTGGGCCGGGCTCCAGAGCCGCCAGATCGATCTTCTCGCGATGGAAAAACAGGAGGCGAAGACAGCTCTCGAGCGCGAGCGAACCCGGCGGGAGCAGGCTTCCGGCCAGCGTGAGCAAAACCGGCAGAGCCTTGCGGAGACGGCACGCCAGGCTACGAACCGGGCCGCCGAGCTCGAGGGGCGCCTCGCCAGGCTGGAGGAGACGGAGAAGGCCCGCAACGAGAAGCCAGCCCCCCCGCCGGTGCTGGAGAACCTTCCGCTCGCCATCCTGAATCCGGCCGAGGTCCTGCGCGGAGAAGAAGACTCCGACGTGAGCCATTTCAAGATGAAGGCGCCTTACATGGCGGTCGTGCTCAACGTCGACCCGGAGCCCGAGTACCCCACCTATCGCGCCGTCCTCAAGCGAGAGGGCAATCCGGCCCCCCTCTGGCAGAGCGACAAGCTGGTGAGCACGGATCAGCGGATCCAACTGCTCCTGGACTCCAGCCTCCTCTCGCCCGGCGCCTATCGATTCGACCTCTACGGTCTGAGCCAGGGCCGCGCCGAGTCTCTGGGTCAATACGACCTGACGATCGATCGCTGATTTCTCCAGATTGCATTAGACTAACCGCCTGAAACCCGTCTGATCAGTTGTTTTTCACTGAGCGGTCAAACGCTCAGGAGGTGAAGGATGGACGCCAGGTGGTCGGATGACGCCTTTCTGGACTCACTCCGTCAACAGGCGGATCCCCAGGCCGACCGGGCGGTGGCCCGCCTGATCGCGGAGGGCGGGGACCGCGCCGTGGGCTATCTGTTCCGGGTCTTGCGGGCCAATGACGATCCGATTCCCGCCGACGCGCCCGAGCCGTTCCGGGAGTTCATGGAAGAGACCCGGGAGCTGCCGCCGGGTCTCGACCTGGACCGGGTGCAGCGCGGCGGCGATGTGTTCCTGCGTCACGCGGTGTCGGCCGCCACCGTGCTCCTCGCGTCGAGCCTGCCGCGGGGCTACGCCGCGACCTGCCTGTGCGAGGTCCTCTCGATCTCGCGCGATCTCCAGCGCCACCCTTTCGAGCGGCTGATGGGCGTAGTCCAGCTGCTCGTAAACATTTCGAACCCGGGCTCGTTCCAGCCGCACGGCCGCGCCATCCTGACCGCGCAGAAGCTCCGGCTGCTGCACGCCGGGGTGCGCACCATGGTTCCGCGCTTCCGGCCGCACTATCGAGAGAAGTTCGGTGAGCCGGTCAATCACGAAGACATGCTGGCCACGATCATGGGCTTTTCCTATCTGGTGATCGACGGCCTCCGCCGCTTGAAGCTGCCGCTCACCGAGCAGGAGGCCGAGGATTTTTATTATCTCTGGCGCGTCTTCGCGCTGCTCATGGGGATCCATCCGGAAGGCCGGCCGCACGACGCCAGCCTGATCCCCGCGACCGTCCCGGAGGCGGGCGTTTTTTATGACTCCTACGTCCGGCGCAACGACGCTCCGGCGCGCGAAAACCCTTACGGCGTGGTCCTCACCCTCGACAACATCCGGATGATGGAGCGGCTGCTGCCCAAGACCCTGCGCTGGGTAGGCTTTCGCTATGCGCCGCGGATCTGCATGACCGAGCTGATGACGCCGGAGGAGCTGGCCCGGGTGGGCATGCGGCCGATCGCGGGCCACCGCGTGATCCAGGGGCTCTGCTCCATGACCTTGTCGGTCGTGCAGGGCGCCATGAGCCATCTGCCGTTCTCGTCCCGCCTGGCCAGCCTGATGTTCCAGGACATGATCGATACGGACCGCGGCGGGGAGGTCACTTTCTCGGTGCCGGTCACGGTCTACGGCCTGCGCGGCTCCGCGATGGAGTAAATGGAATGATTCGGAGGGAAATCGCATGATCCCCTGGGACAAGCTGCTCAATCTCAAGGACTACACGCCGCTCGAGCTGGCGCTGTTCTGCTCGGGCTGTTATCTCTGGGTCATCGTATACTGGGTGTACATCAAGGACATCGTCAAGAAGCAGTTCGTAGAGGTCCCCATCTTCGCGGCGTGCGGCAATATCGGTTGGGAGTTTACCTGGAGCTTCCTGCTGGTGACCGACATGGGACCTCTGATGCAGTTCTGCTATCGCGCCTGGTTCTTCTTCGATCTGTTCATCTTCTACGGCGTGCTGCGCTACGGCTGGAAGCAGGTGCAGACGCAGACGCTCCGCCCCTACCTGCCGCCGCTCCTGGTGCTGATCGCGGTGTTTCATGCGGCGGCCTTCTACTTCATGTTCACCTCGGGGCTCGACACGTCGATCGGCGCCAACTCCGCCTTTCTGCTCAACATGACGCTCTCGATCCTCTACATCTTCCTGCTGGTCCGGCAAACCGACGTCTCGAATTTCTCGATGGCCGCGGCCTGGGGGAAGATGGTCGGCACCGGCACCAACACGGTGTTCATGAACATTCACCCGGCTTACGCGGGCAATCATTTTCTCCACTTCATCAGCATCGTGACCACGACGCTGGACTGCTTCTACATCTTCTGGTTGTGGAGGATGCGCCGGCAGGCGGTGTTGGCGGGGGCGGGGGTGCCCGCAGCCGGTCAGGCGAGCGCGCTGAGCACCGCGGCGGCCTCTCTGACGTCGGCCGTCTCCTGACCTTCGGAGAACCCTTGCAGGGCCTCGGCGAGGAGATCCCGGGCCCTGCCGGACTCCCGCTCGCCGTTCCAGAGACGGGCCCAAAGACGGGCAAGGCTGGTCGCCGCCCGTAGCTCCAAAGACCTGGCGGACTGCCGGGCGGCGATCTCCAGAGCCCGGCGGTAGGCGCCTTCCGCCCGTTCCCGCGGCTCGGCGCGCGTCAGCGCCAGATCGCCGGCAAGGCGATGGATCTCCGCGGCCCAGAACAGCTCCTGATTGTCCTCGCTCAGCCGGATCGCTTCCTGGAGCGCCGCCTCGCACTCCATGAAACGGCCAAAGCGCAGGCAGGCCGCGGCGAGCTGGGCCAGATAGAACGTCAGGAAGACCTGGAAACCGGAGGCGCGATAGATCTCGATACTCTCGCGCAACCGCGGGATCCACTCCTCACCGTCCGGCGTCTCCACTTGCGCGCACCCCAGCATCACATTGGCGTCGCGGATCTGGAAAAGGTTGTGTTCCTCGCAGAGATGGATCATCTCTTCGGCGTAAGCCTGGACGATCAGCTCCTCCTTGCGGAAGAGATGGAGGAAACAGGAGAGCAGGAGGACCGTGCTCAGCGTGAACGGGCTCGGCTCCTCGCGCGCCCAGGCGATCGCGGCCCGGGAGCGCTCCAGCGCCTCCGCCGGCGAGCCCAGCAGCCAGAGCAGCGGACCCTGGTACGCCGCCGCGACCTTGCGGTCGTCGCTGCCGAACGTAAGGATCAACGTGCGGCCGATGTCGGGCTCGTCATAGGAGAGTGCGGTGCGGATGTGCTCCAGGGATTCGTGGAGGTTGCCGTCCGGGAAGCAGGTGCCGCCGAGCCCGTAATGGCTCTGGACCTTGTAGGGGATGCTGTTCTCCGCCTCGGCGATCTGCAACATCTGGCGCCCGACCTCCAGCGCCTTGGCGGGCTCGCGGCAGACGCTGTAAAACCCGAACAGTCCCCAGAGGAGCTGAAAGCTCGGGGCGCCGAGGCGCTCGCACAGCTCGATGCCGCGCTGAAAGGCGCGTTCGACCGCGGGCGATCCGAAGCCTTGAGTCGCGATGATGGCGGGCACGAGCGCACCCTGGAATCGCAAGTCCTGTCCGTCGCGCTCGGGCCCCGGCGGGAGCCGCTGGAGGAGCGACTGCCCCCTTTCGAGGTGATGGATCGCCTCGGCGTTGGCGAAGCGCGCGAGCGCCTTCTGCCCCGCCTCGTGCCAGTAGGGGACGGCCCGCCTGGCATCGTTCCCTTCGGAGAAGTGATGGGCGAGGACCTCGGGCTGTTCCGCTGCGATCTCCGGAAAACCGCTGGCGATCGCCTCGGCGATGCGGAGATGAATCTGCTGCTGCTCCTTCTTGAGCAATGATTCGTAAGCCGCGTCCTGCACCAGGGCGTGCTTGAAAAAATAGCGGGTCTGGTTGCCGAAGCCGCGGCGATAGATCAGCTCGGCCTGCACGAGATGGCGCAGCTCGCGTTGCAGCGCCGCCTCGGGAATCGGCGAGACCGCGGCCAGCAGCTCCAGCGAGAAAGAGCGCCCGATCACGGCGGCGAGCTGGGCGACCTCCTTGGCGGCGCCCAGGCGATCGAGCCGGGCGGTCAGCGAATCGCGCAGGGTGGCCGGCAGCTCGCGCGTCTCGCCCGACTCGGCGGATTCGAGGACGGCGCGGGTCAGCTCCTCGAGGAAGAGCGGGACGCCGTCGGTGCGCGCGACGATCTGGCGCCGCAACGATTCGGCCAGGGGTTTGCCGCCCGCGGCCCAATCGATCACGCGGTCCACCAGCCGCTCCGCCTCGCCGCCGCTCAGGGGGCCGAGCGTGATCGATGTCAGGTGAGCCCGCGGCCCCCACTGCATTTCCAGGGTCTGCAGGCGCACCGTCATCACCAGGAAGAGCGGCACGCTGGGAGCCTGATCGATCAGCCGGTCGAGCCAGCCGATCGTGGTGGGGTCCAGCCAATGGAGATCTTCGATCGAAAGGACGAGCGGCTGCTGCTCGGCCATGTCGAGCGTCAGCGCGACCAGGGCGTCCAGCGTCTTCTCGCGTTGCCGCTCCGGCGGCAGCGGTACATAGTCCTCCCGGTTGTCGAAAGGAATTCCGAGCAGCGGCGCGAACAGCGGGAGCGCGTCCTGCAACGCATGTTGATCGAGAAACCGTTCGAGCTGGTCGAGCGGGGACTCCCGATCGATTTTTTCTATCGCGCGGCGCAGCAGGCCGACCACGGGATGAAGCGGCGAATTCCTGGCATAGGGCGAGCCGTAGCAGGAGACCCATTGCGCCATGCCGTCGCTCAGGCGCTCCCGCAGGGCGCGCACCAGGTG